>NZ_JVPL01000258.1:0-44117 GCF_001054655.1 Bacillus sp. 220_BSPC | reverse complement strand
GGTTCAGAATTTTTTAATTCCGAACCCCTTTTGTCTACAAACTGAAAGCCCTCCTTTATGGGAGGGCTTATTTGTTTTGCAGGATGAGTAAAAATAATAATCCGAAACAAAAAAATGGATAGCCCCAAATAAGGCTATCCAGCTTAATTTATAAAAGATCACTTCACCTTTACGCCAGCTTTAATCAACGTAGGCGGAGTTTCCCCCTGTAATCCGGCGACAAGGTTTGTTGCGGCCAGCATCGCCATTTTCAGGCGGGTTTCATATGTTGCGGAACCGATATGAGGCAAAGTGACGACATTCTTCATGGAAAGCAGCGGGTTGTCTTCCTGGACGGGCTCCTGTACAAAGACATCCAGTCCTGCCGCGTGAATTTCTCCGGTTTTTAGCGCATCGATCAACGCTTCTTCATCCACTGTTTTCCCTCTTGAACAATTGATGAAGATGGCGGACTCTTTCATGAGCTTGAATTCTTTTTCCCCCATCATCTTTTCGGTTTGAGGAGTCAGCGGTGTCATCAAGCAGACAAAATCAGATTGCTTTAACAGATCTTCCAGAGAACAGTATGTAGCTCCATACTTTTGTTCCGCGTCTTCGTTTCTGGATCTGTTGTGATATAAGATGTTCATATCGAACCCAAAACGGGCCCTTTTTGAAACGGCAGATCCGATTCCGCCCATTCCGATAATACCTAATACTTTATGATGGACGTCCAACCCAAACGATTTTTCTCCGATATTCGATGTCCATTGCCCTGACTTTACCATTTGATCCAACTCAGGCATTCTTCTCGCTGTGGAGAGAATCAAACCCATGATCGTATCGGCGACTGTCTCATTCAATACCTCGGGAGTGTTTGTAGCCATGATTCCTCGATTGGACAACTCGGTTACATCCAAATTGTCGTAACCAACCGATGAATTACAGACGATTTTTAATTGAGGTGCTTGATCCAGTAAAGTTTTATCCACCTTTAATCCTGAACCTAATATACCTTGTGCGTTCTTCAGCTCCTGAAGAAATTCAGGATAGTTTTGTGAATGAAGACCCTCAAAATAAACGACATCACAAGTCTCTTGAATATAATCCAACACCTTTTGATCCACTTTCTTATAAACGATTACTTTCGGTTTCATCATTGATACCTCACTTCCAATAAAGTAGGACCCCATCAGGTTCAAATGTTGACATAACCTTTATGTTTTACGCCTCTATCTATAATCTACCATTATTTTAAAAAAAGGTAGTAGCTAATTGAACGGCGGACCAAATCGCTAAAACGGAAGCTAACGTAAGAATAATATTTTCGAACCAATTGTTTTTATATTTTCCCATCAAGCTTTTTTTATTTGAAAGCACGAGCATGCCAATTGCGATTACCGGAAAGCCGATTATATTAATTGCATTTACGCCAATTGTTAAGGCAATGAAACCAGGCATGCCGGGAATGGACCAAATAAGCGGCGTAACTAATACAAAAATCATAATCCATTTAAACATTGGATCTTTTTCATATTTACATTATACTTTTCGCGTCGGTTTTTATTTATTACGTAAAAGGCATCTACTATCAATCTTGGAAAACCAGTTGACTTCCCTACTATACTCGCGAACAATACGCCAAATACCCCAAGATAAAAAATGTACCAGCCAAATTGTCCTAACGACATTTGTAATGCCATTGCCAAGTCATCAATCGTTTCGACATGAATTCCATTCGGTTTTAAAATTTCTGCCCCAACCACCCAAATGGCTAAATTGATCACGATGCAAACTCCGATGGCAAACAGTAAGTCATTTCTTTGAACCTTGACATGACTCGGCTTCGTCCAGCCCTTTTCCTTCATGAAATATGGGTGTACAAAGTTCGAAATCGATCCTGCCACTGCACCGATAATTGAAATGGCCACCAATAATGCTCCATGAACGCCAGTATCACTTGGAATGCTAAAACCAACTGTTCCTTTAATGATTTGCCCCACATCCGGTGTAGCTTGAATGGCCAGGAACAAGAAGGCAATGGTCAATAATGCCAAAAGCACTTTCATTACACTTTCAATTCTATTATAAATATTCCTGCCAATAAGCATAAAAACTAATCCTACAACTACCAATGAAGCTAAGAATGGCTGATTAACTTGGAATAGGGTCGATAATACCTCTCCCGCTCCCTTAATCATATAGGCATTAAACAGATGGCCCATGATTAATGCATAACCAAACATGAAGTAACCGAAAAATGGGTGGATACGTCCATAGCCTTCAAGTATGGTTAAGCCCTCTGTGTTACAAAGCTGGAACCGGGCGATAACATTAACGATAAGAAAACGAAGGATTAATGACAGTGCTAAAATCCACATTAAACTATATCCATAATCCGCCCCGGCAACAGAAGACGTCACCAGATCACCGGCCCCAAGCCACGTTAACACGGCAAGGATTCCCGGACCATAGGATGTTTTAAATTTCGTGAAGAAATTTGTTTTCTTACTTACGACCTCCGGAGCAATCACAGTGGATTCAGCAAGATTTGATTGATTTTTCAAGTTATTCACTCCATTCCAAAGAGTATGTATTCGCTTTCATTTTTTCTAAAGCAATAATACTTAGATAACTCTAGACATTCAGATATTGAAATTATGACAGAACTTTACGTCATTTCCGGAATTGACATAAAGTTAACGCGCAGTATGTTGTCATGCTTCATGTTGAAGTGAATTAGCTCTTAAGTAAGTTCTCCTTCCATTTGATTGAATCTTTCGACTATTTACATTGAAATTGTAAGACAAATTAAAATGTAAGTCAATCATAATATTAGAAGTTTTTTTAAAGGGCAAAAAAAGACCCTTCGTACTTGTTGACCATTCAAGAGAATTGGCGTGGTTGCAAATTGGGGAAAACAGGATAAATAAAGGATAAGTACAGCGTGCGAATAGATTACTGTCATCAGCGGATAATATAAGCGAAGGAGTGAAATATATGCCACAAGATAATAACAATGATCCAAATAACAATGCCGGGAACCTTGATGCACGTAGAGACCCTACTAATAATGATAGTTTGAACCCCGGGTTTCAAAGAGAAGAACGTCCTATGCCTAATGGTAATATCCCAACAACAGAGGGTGTTGCAAATGTTAAAGAACGTTTTCCTTCGGACCATGAAAGACTTATGAGCAGAATCAATCTTGGGGATGCACTTATAAATCGGGAAAATACACATTTTGGACGGTTTGAAAGATAACCCACGAGAAAAAAGCTAAAGACCTGTATAGGCTTTAGCTTCCGCCTTTTTAGTATTGTACAAAAATGAACTGCCCTCTCCAGGCACTCGCTTTCCGCAGGAGTCTCTCACACCCGTTCCAATCAACTTTGTTTAATAATTCAGATGGAAGACCTTTTATCTACAAACTAAAGAGACCTTCCTATAGGAGGTCTCTTTGAATAATCCTTATTTTTCACAAGCGATAAAGTCTTTGTCGCGATCGCTTTTTTTATTGGCATCATAAAGCGCCTTTGAAACGTGAGGCTTGTATTTCGTTTTTCCTCCTTTATTTTTAACGGAAGATGTACGGGCTACGCCTCCTTTGTAGTCTTTATTCAATGCTGTACAGTTTTTATAAGTCTTCACTTTTGTTTTGGCACTGGCAATGTCATTCGCACCAAACGAGAGACCTAAAACTAGTCCAAAAGATAGTATAATAGCAAATATTCTTTTCAAAATATGTACTCCATTTCCTAATAATTAACTTTTTACTAATCATAATGTATCATTCCATTTTTTACAATAACTATATTTCTGGATTTTAAACTTAATCCATTCCAAAGAAAAGACCGCCAATTCAGCGGTCTCATAGATTATATTATTCCTTTTCTTTCACCCTGTAATGGACCTCCCCGGGTTCTTTGCAAAAGGTGATTCCGCTTCCCGGTTCGTAATAAAAGGTCTTTTTACCCAATGAGCGTTCATGGAAGGTCGTATGCAGATATGATGCTTGGTCCCTTTTGAAGGCGAGCTGATTTTTACTTAAGTTTACTGGTAGGCAATGACCATAGTTTGTGTGGACGAGTGTTTCCTTTTCGTTCATTTCCTCTAAGTCACGAATGTGGATGTAGGAAAACCAGACTCCTCCTCTTTTCCGGAATGAGCGGGAGGAGAACCAGACCATCCCCAGCTGGGCATTTATGCAGACGGGCAGTCTGTATTTACCGCCCAGTACGGATTTGGCTGCTGCTAGTCCGCCATCCAGATCCAATCCAAAGTGGTTTAACGTGTTATTCAGGATTTCCTGGCGCGGTTGCCTAACATGGAATGTGTTTTCTCCCTCCACTACCGTAGTCATCTCGACACCATTGGCGTCGTATCGCTCCATCATTCCTACCGTTTCCATATTCAATAAATAGTTTTTTCGTATCATCATTCCATTCACTCCCCATTTCACTATTCCTTTTTATGGAGTATACTGGACATAGAGGCAGGTATACTCCTGCTCACAAGCCCTTAGGTGATTGTCTGACCGGACGTCCTCACCTAGGGGTTTTTCACTTTTTCATTATCACATTTCCCCTCACCTCCTCAACAGCTATACAGCCAGCGTACTAGCTCTTCGATATTGTTTTTATTTTTGCTTAGGTGAAATAATGGCGGCCTCCCTTTGTATGTTCCTTTAAACTCTTTCCAAATGGGATTATCAGGACTCCAGTCCACCTCTTTCAATTTTGACATTCTCGTGGCAATCAGCTGTTGTCTTTGATCGATAGGCTGGTTTTCCATTTTGTCATTGACATAAAGGGCAACGGCAATGAAAAGCGGGTAACTGGCAAGCATGCATTTTGTGTAATCACCCATCTGTCCTGCCGGGTATATGTCGAATAGTTCATTAAGATAGAGATGAATGAGTGTGATGTATTCACTGTTCGAAAGCGGACTTTGTGATACTTTTTCTTCAATGTTTACGTGTGCCTTCCCAGTCATGAAGATGCCGATGACCTGCCTCAATTGCGATAGCGATAAGAGGTTTTTATTGGCTGGACGATTGATGGAACGCTTTTCAAGTTCGACACCGGCTGTTTTTAGCGATTGATGGGTATGGAGCACCTGATTGGTAATGACGTTGAGGTTGTTTCGCGAGTCGAATGATATCCGTTTGGAAAGGGCCACTTTCTTGCCTTTTAGATTGAGATCCAGGTAGAGCTGGGACTCTTCCGCTCTTGTTAGCCCTTCAAATACTTGGATCGCAATCGAGCTGTCCTTCATGAGTGAATCCAGTTCGTATGCTTGTTTCACCTTTTCTTCATCCTTCTTTAACGCTTTAAGGATACTGTCCTCCAATTGCGCGAAGGCCGCTATTCGTTGTGTTCCGTCGATGATCGAAAGTTCGATGGGATCTCCATTAGGGGCGGTTCCTTCCCTGCTGCTGGCAACAAGCGGCGGCAGGTAGATATTTTTCGTTAACGCATTGTCCAAAAGATAGTTTTTGATCGATCGGACCCGCAGTTGGTTGATTTCCCTCGTGGCGATCTGACCGTTGCGATACATATGGACCAGCTCGATGATGGAGCAGGAAACCAACGTCCTTCTTTTCCGGTCCAATTCACTTAGAATCATGCAGCCATCCTCCTTCTTGTTCTATTTTTCGTTTGAACGCGAGAGCCGTTTTCTGGATGGCATTTGTAGTCGAATGGTTTTTGACTCTTTTTTTCAAGGGGTCGTAAATGTGTGAATAAAGGGCATCATCATGCTTCCAAGTACAGGCTTTCTTCAAATGCAGCATATGATTTATTGCTTCTTCATAGGGGATTTCATGATGTTTGTGGAGTTGGTGGATCGCTTGGGCAAGGGCTATTTGGATGCCGGAATACCCTGATGTGAATGTGGTCCGGTCTGTCATCTTCTTCGGGAAGATTTCCAGCCATGACTCGAAAAACGCGGTCGCGGTGTTGATGATTTCGGTTTTGGTTATCTCACCATAATTGGCTTTACCCGTTTTCGCGGTGACGTTTCCTTCAAATAAAGCAATAAGGCAGCGCCTCATGATCGTCAGCGTAGTCAGCGCCGTACAGCTCACGGTGATCCTCGAAAGGGTGGTCTCTATCTCCATCTTACTTTCTAATATCCTGGCAATGTTCCGTGTTAGTTCTGCATATTCATCGCGCTGGTCATACTTCATCACCAAGCCGTTATGCGGCTCTTTTCGCTTCGTATTAATATCATTGAATAGCTGCCTTTCTTCATGCGTTTCCAGATTTAAATAGATTTGAATCGTGACTGGATAGGTTTTCAACTTATCAATTTGATTTTGGAGCTTTGCCGCTTCGGGAAAGTTACCGATCTCTTCTTCCGTTTCCTTCCGTGCCCTTAGGTGACTGATGGCTGAAATGAGGGCGTAGGTCCTATGCTGACCGTCAAGTATGTATATTTTACTTCCTGGTGGCAGTTCCCCGCCCACGGGCACTTCTTGGATCGCTCCCCTGCTCGAGAAGATGAATGGGGAAAAGTAAAAGTCCCCTTCCGATACAGAATCTATGATGAACTCCCTGATTTCAGTCCTTCGATTGAGATCAAGCTTTCTTTGAACCGCCTCATCGACTTCGAATATCGCCTCCAATGTCGAGAATTGAATCTGCGAGATTAATATTCTTTTCCCGAATTGGGTAAGGCTGTTTCCGGCTATCGTCACTTTCTTTTCCTGGTATGTCATTCACTTCACCTCTCTGCGACCATTATCCTATTTTATGCTTTTTTTGTAAAACCGCTCTTGTATTACCTCTTTCAAAATTAGTTCCCTTTTGTGACTGCTTTACCTGTTTGATTGACTAACTCTTTACAAAATCTCATCAAAGGGCTATACTCTCTAATTTCCGTTTCAAATTTGCTACTGCAGATCGCTATTTTGTGTCCATTTAGAGAACAAACAGCCAAAATCCAGATAAAAGTGAAACGAAATGACATTTTTGTGAAGTTTTAAGACAAACAAAAAAGTCTATCAAGATGATAGACTTTTTTGACGTGGTTATTCTGCCATCTTTATTTCAATTGCTATGTTCCGTAAATAATCCAATAAGGGCCGGACTTCCTCTGGAGCTGAAATGTCAGTAAATGAGAAAGACTGCTTCTTCTTTTCATCGGCTATATCCAGCTGGTATGAAAACGAGTCGAACCCTTGCGTTTTTACCATTTTACTTTGGGCAGCATTAGGAAGGTCAGCTTGTTTCATTAAGTTCTGCAATTCCTCATACTTCTCTTTCGGCAATTCATCCGTATCTATTTCGAAATTCAAGTCGAGGTTGGCAAATCCCCCTATGCAGCTAAATTTGATATGCATGGTAGATGAAGCCTCCTATTCATGGAATATGACTACTCAGGCAGTCCAACCGCTTTAAAAGCATTTTCAATCGTCTTGATGGCTGTTTTCGTAACATCGCCTCTATCAACAAGTTTTTGCGCTGCTTTTATGACGATTTGAACGAATTGATTGAAATTTGCCGTCGCAAATAAATTCTGCATCGCATTGAACCAGATCAAGGCCGCTTTGTCCGTTCCAATTTCCATGGATACTAGATAAAAGGCTTTGTTTGGTATGCCGCTATTGATATGGACACCATGATTATCGCGTTCTCCCTTATAGAAGTTCTTCATATGATCAGGCTGAATATCTTTACCCATTAACTTATTGTCGAATGCCGTACCTGGTGCCTTCATCGAACGGAGGGCCTGCCCTTTCAATGTCGGTCCCATAATATCAGCACCGATCAGCCAATCGGCATCTCCTGCTGTTTGCTTTAAGTGAAATTGTTTTATGGCAACTCCAAACACATCTGAAAGATGTTCGTTCAATGCCCCGGACTGACCTTCATACTCCAATCCACTTGTGAACTGCGTAACCCCATGTGTCAATTCATGTCCAATTACATCGAGTGAATTGGCAAAATTGCTAAAGATGACCCCATCGCCGTCACCAAATACCATTTCATCTCCGTCCCAATAAGCATTCGTGAATTTATTGCCATAATGAACGTTCAGAATGAGATCAAGACCTTGGTTATCAATTGAATTACGGTGCAAAACATCCTTGAAATAATCACGCACAACTCCGCTATAATCATATGCAGCGTTAACAATGGGATCTGCACTTGATCGGTCTCCTTCTTTCCTAGCCTCATTCTCCCTGAGTTTCGTCCCTCCCTTGCAATCGTAAACATGACGGGCAGATTCACCTTGACGTCCAGATCCTGCATCCGTCAGTGCGACAACACCGTCAATATCGTATTCTTTCAATATTCTGCGCCTGCGCATTTGACGGCTTTTCGCTAAACTGATCCGTGCTTCTTCCACTTCATTTTGTGCCAAGTTCTCAAGAATATAGTTAGGTACGATGAAACACTGACACTTCAATTTGGTACAACCTTTTTTATGCATATGCGTCACTCCTTCATGTTTTTTTACGATCTATTATCATTTCGTTTTTCAAACCGTTCTTCATGCTCCTTAGCTGTTTATCTGATCCGTTCACATTTGCTGCTCTTCCTATCTTCAACACATTTCTATAGACTACTTTCGCCGCTTCTACCTCATTTCCCTCCATTCCTTCCTCTGATCCATTCCATCCTATTTTCCAGCAGTACTGGTAACTCATCATGCAATTTCAGGCAGGGGATGTAAGAGTTCACCTTTCTTTATTAAATTATTCTGCTCGTGCTGCATATACTGCTTTAAACAAGGAATCTTCCTCGGAACATAAACAACCATTAAGGGAGGGCATAGCATTGGTAACTTCACAGGGAACTGCGTCGGTTAGCTTTCCATTCCCATCTGTATGGGGTATCCACTCTTCAATAGCTGGCAGAACGATTATTTGGGGCACACTTTCCATTCATTCCATTATAGATAATAGGGTGGTTGGTACGGTTAATTTTCGTGGCAGGCCCATTCCGATTAATGGATTTTGGAATGAAAACACCAAACAAATCGCATTTGATTCACCTTATGCCACGTTCTCTGGCAACTTAACCATAATTGATGATCAACAGAGCGGAATTCGGCATTTCATTCTTCAAGGACGTTTTCTTATGAAGCCTCCCTCTCTGCAAGCAGGTGAGTCTGGATCGTGGATTGCCACTACAGATATAGCCCTGAATCAATTTCCTGTTAGCGGTAATGCGTATACCGGGCAATTGCCTCCTGTTGGAGCTTTTTTAACATCGAATATCCTTCATCAGCACCAGAATTTTGGGGGAAGAACAATATAGGGCCATCCTTTTTTTGTAGAAAGGGTGTTTAAGATAGGGAATCGTCTCTGGAATAGGGGCGATTCTTTTACTTAGATGCGCTGAAGTGAACGTTCGCAACACGTTGCTCCCTGGCGTTCAGTTGATCGCATTGCTTCCCCGTTTTGGTACCGTTTTGCCTATATATGAGATGGTTATTTTGGCTGATAACTTATGAATCCGTTAACTTAAAATGAGTACAGATGGAATATAGATTGACAGCATTTTCTCTGTACTTCATACTATTGTATTAATGGAAGTGACAGAATATTTGGTTAATTAGGAGGATGAAGCTATGAAATTAGCAGATGTTCTAGCAGAAAAGGATTTTCAAGCAGCTCATGTATTAATATTTGAGGATGTATGGGGGGATGACATGTGACTAAGCACAGAATCCTTTTAAGCATTCCCATTTTGCTATATGGAATTTACATATTTGTTGTCATTCAAAGTGATGAAGATGTTCCACTTTATTTGCATCTCCTATTCGCAATCTACTTGATGTTTTTTGTACATTATGAAGATAACACAGAAGGAAACCATGATAGATTTTGAGAATTTCGATACTAAGAAGTTTTGACTTAAACTGAATGTATCGAGCTGTCCGCAGGCTGAGTCCGTTGTAATCCCTAGGTTGTTAACACGTGAGCCAGTTTATTATGACCACCCCAATATTTATTCCAAAATCATTAATGAAGCCTAAAAAAGCCTCAACTCCTTAAAGGAATTGAGGCTTTCACTATTTATCAGCTTTCTTTTTGTTCCAATTAGATAATTCGAGTTGTAACGATGCCTTCGATTTGTTTGATTTGTTCTTCCAAGGCAGGAATGATATCGCCGTTTACTTCTCCATCAATGTCGATGATCGTATATGCATATCCCCCACGGCTTCTGTTAACCATGTCAGCGATGTTCAAATTAAAGCTTGATACAGCCAGCGTGATTTGCCCAACCATGTTCGGAACGTTTTCGTGGAAAGTTGCCACACGACGGTTTCCTGTAAAAGGAAGCGAAGTGTTTGGGAAATTCACAGAGTTCTTGATGTTCCCTGTTTCTAAAAAGTTCTTCAACTGACGAGCTGCCATGATGGCACAGTTTTCCTCTGATTCTAGCGTAGAGGCACCAAGATGCGGAATTGGAACGACATTTTTCATTTTCAACACGTTTTCATTCGGGAAGTCAGTAATGAACTTGCCTACTTTTCCGCTTTCAAGTGCAGCTTGCATATCATTTTCATTCACTAGCTCGCCGCGTGAGAAATTCAAGATATGTACGCCCGGCTTCATGATGCTGAAAGTTTCTTGGTTAAACATTCCTTTTGTGTCGTCAGTTAATGGAACGTGTACTGTAATATAATCAGATTCTGCAAACAATTCTTCAATTGTCATGGCGCGCTGTACATTGCGTGATAAGTTCCAAGCTGTATCAACAGAGATGAACGGGTCAAAGCCAATGACATCCATGTCCAAATCAAGCGCGTCATTCGCTACAAGTGCACCGATTGCTCCTAAACCGATTACGCCAAGAGTTTTTCCCTTGATTTCTTTACCAACGAATTGTTTCTTTCCTGCTTCGACAAGCTTCGGAATTTGTTCCCCTTCGCCTTCAAGCGTCTTTGTCCAAGCCACACCGGCAAAAAGGTTACGAGATGAAGCCATCAATGTCGTCAGCACCATTTCTTTTACAGCATTTGCGTTAGCCCCAGGTGTATTGAAAACGACAATTCCTTGCTCAGTGCATTTGTCGACCGGAATATTATTGACTCCAGCCCCTGCCCTTGCGATTGCTTTTAACTGATCGCCGAATTCCATAGTATGCATGTTAAAGCTGCGAAGAACGATCGCATCAGGGTTTTCACTATCATTGTCGACTTTAAAATCGCCTTTATTGAAAACATTCAGCCCGCTTTCGGCAATATTATTTAACGCTTTGATCGTTTTGACTTTTTCTAAAAGTATTGTGCTCATTTTGTTTGCTCCTCTTTTGAATATAATAGTTTTGAAATTTCAAAATATTGACTTTAAAGCTTCACTATCTGTTAATATACAGAAAGAGGCAAGGGATAAAATCCCTTACCTCTGCCCAGGCGAACGGCTACGACACTATGTGTTCCCTCACGGTTATCCGTGTTTCGCCAGTTGCACATAGTCTTTTTCATTTATTTTATTCTATCAAACTATTCAGCAATCTTCAATATTTTTTTGCAGAAACCACAACTCACTAGAAATATCGACGAAACTTGCAGTTTTATCGACGAAAATAGAAATATATCGTCGAAAACTAGGGTTTTATCTCCGAAAATGGGAATATATCGTCGAATACTATCTTTTTATTATAACTCTAAATAGTAATAAGCCTAAAAACAGGATGGAAAGGATTATGAACGGCATGGTCGTTGTAAACAGGGTGACCCATCCGCTTGCCTCTTTGTATGGTGTAAACTCCATTTTTTCTATATCATGTTCCTCTGCAGCATTATTCATTCTATCTAGCGAAGTTTCACTATTTGGGACAGACGCGACAAAGTATTGATCCTTTTCATACCCTGCCAGCCGACCGCTTATTTCAATCACACTTTTTCGCTGCTCCACCTCTCTAAATGTCACTTTTCCATCCGCTAAAGTTGTAAAAAAATCATCGGCAGTTAATTTCTCAGTCGGTTCTTCGTCATTATTAAAAACCAGCACAACCCCCAAGATAACCAAGAAGATTATTAAATAAAATATTTTACTACGGAAAATCTGTTTCATCCCATTCCTTCTCCCACATTAAACAAACTATTGGAAATAGTAACACATAAAGTTAATTATTGGAATATACTGGGCCAATTAGTTGCTAATTGGATAATATTAGTAAAAAATAAGAAGTATAGCAAACTTAAAAAAGGAGGAACCACTATGCTAATAAGAGAGGCGACGTTGGCTGATGCGGAAGGGATAGCGAAAGTCCATGTGGATTGCTGGCGAACCACTTATAAAGATATAATGCCGAGTGATTTTTTAGATAAACTTTCTTATGAGAAAAGGAAAGGAATATGGATAAAGAATATAACTAGTAATGGAAATTATGTTTATGTCGCAGAGAATAACGAAGGAAAAATAGTAGGATTTATATGTGGAGGGAAAAGGGAGACGAATCAAGTTGAGGATTCGGGCGATTTAACTGCGATATATATTCTCGAAAATGCACAAAGAATGGGGATAGGTAAGAAACTCATCAAAGAATTATTCTTTAAATTCGAAGAACTGGGATTCAAGACAATTTTCGTAGAAGTGCTTGAAGATAATAAATCTCGATACTTCTATGAGGCATTTGGTACTGAATTGCTTAAAACCGAAAAAATCAAAATAGCTGGTTCTGAATTGAATCTATTGGTTTATGAGTGGAAAGACATTAGCCCCGTATTGTTATGAATGAAATTCAGCTAAGATTGCTAAAAAGGCACAGTCCTTCGTGAAGGATTGTGCCTTGCTTTTTATTCTTGATTAAATCCGCTTTCGTCCATGTAAAATACTTCCCAAGAATGGCCGTCGATATCCAGAAAACTCCAACCGTACATGAAACCATGATCAATGGCTTCATTGAAAGGCTTTCCGCCAACATCCAGTGCCCTATTCACGATCTCATCGACTTCTTCCTTGCTTTTAACGGACAGGGCGACGATGGTTGCCGTATTCGCTGCAGAATCAGGGATTTCCTTCTTGGTAAACGTTTTAAAGTAGTCTTCCACCAACAACATGACATATATGGACTCGCTGATAACCATGCATGTTGCATTTTCATTGGTCATTTGCTCGTTAAACTCAAAACCGACCTTTGTGAAAAATTCTACTGAGGCATCCAAATCTTTAACAGGCAAGTTTACAAAAATCTTTTCTGCTTGAACTCCCATCCAATTCACCCTCGCTTGATTTTATTTGTTCACTCACCTACTATTCGCTGCAACTTTCGATTTTCCTGCTTGCAGCCTAAAAGGAGAGATCAGCATGGAATCTTTCTTTTCATTTCAAATAAACACTCATAATCTCCGTATCGTTAATAGTTGCTTGGGTATTATTTGTTTTTTCCAGTTTTTCAACCAGCTCGCCATTCGTGACAACGATCGGAGTTACGATGCTTGGAGCGTTGGATTTTAGAAAATCGATATCAAATGTCACAAGCTTGTCTCCTGCTTTTACCCTTTGCCCTTCTGCGACATGAACTTCAAATCCCTCGCCTTTAAGGTTAACTGTTTCCAATCCAATATGAATCAACAATTCTATGCCATTCTTCGTACGGAGGCCTAGAGCATGTTTAGTATGAAAAACCTGGATCACTTCTGCATCGATTGGAGATACGACCAACCCTTCCTCAGGAAGAATCGCTATTCCGTCCCCCATCATTTTCCCGGAAAACACCGGATCCGGAACATCTTCTATTTTTATTACTTGTCCGTTTATAGGAGCAAGCAGTTGTTCCACACTTTCTTTTTTACTGAATAATTTTTTGAACATATTATTTCCACCTTTCTCTTTCGGTCCTTAAATCCTTGCAGCTCATACTCTCATATATTAAGCATTTTGTGAATTCTGATAATAATCGATGTTATTTTTTCTTTTGAGATTTGCCTTCTGCTTTTTTCTTTTTGTTCGCTTCCACTCTAAATATAACCATCTCGGTTATTAATTCATAAGGAATTGGCTTGTTTAGTGGAAACTGAACGGCCCCTTTTGAACATTTATATTCAGATAAGGCAGATTCAAACGCAGAGATCGCGCTTGGAGTTGGATAGAATCCTATATGTTTTTTATAGGCAGCGAAATGTACCAGATTTCCATATAAAACAAAGGTAGGCATTTGATAGCTTATCTTCTCTTCTGAATCCGGTGCTGCATCCTTTATGACTTTTCTTAACGTTTTTAATATCTCCTGAACTTCCTCGGGAAATTGTATGATATATTCATCAATTGAATGAAATGTATTGGTTCCCACCATCATTTCTCCTTTCAGAACTCCAAACTACAATACTCTTATTATCACATTCTTCACCTGCTACGCCCTGGATTGAATCCCTTTTGCATTTCGCTAACCTATATTTTTTAAAAACTCTTCCATTCTATTCATTACACTTTCCAGCACGATGATCGTCCTTGAAGTATCGAAAGGTTCAATATCCAAGGAATGATTGGCATGCGGGATTTTATTCATGCTTATGTTCGGTTTATTTTCAATCGCTTGAATTTTATCTGGAATATAATGATGATCCTTTTCACCAATAACTATATGTGCTGAATGATTGCTGCTCAATAACCCATCAAAAATCGAATCGAACTTCAATAGAGGCGTCAGCAAAATCATTTTGGCATTCGTAAACTGCTCACTTTTCATGATTCCGTTGATGATGGGGATGGTGCCAAGTGATTTGCCTAGAAACACAGTTCCTTGATATTCATGATTTTGAAGCACTTCCGCAATGACGGGATTGATATCATTAACGATCACTTTTGTGATATCTACCAATGGATGCTTGAATATATCCTGGTCGTAGGCGTAATGAATATGCACGACATCATACTGATTTTGAAGCATGATCATTGTCGAATAATAGAATAGCGGTTTCTCATACGTGTACCCCGCACCTGAAAACATAAAACAAACGGCCGGACTTTCGGTTTCAATATGTGTGTATGTAATTTCTTTTTCATTACTATTTATTTTTCTTTTGTTAACCTCCATGATAGATTCCTCCCATTCTATCGTTTGCTCTATATATTCATTAGCTACCCGCTGCATTCCTCCTTAATCGATACTATCTAGATAGAATCCAAGATTAAGGTTTTGTTTTTTATCAGGAATAGGTATACTTTAGCTATCAACCTATTTTATGGAAATTTTTTGATGATCAATCAATCCATGCCTTAAAGGAGAGTGTGTAATGAAAATCAAAACGTTATGTTTCATTCTTGTCCTGCTAGTCACTGGTTCCATGGGCACGATTCATGCAAGTGCTAACGATCAAAAGGTGAAAGAACTGGATATCGGGGATTCCTTCGATGGTGCGGAAGGCACGATGGTACTCCAAAACTTAAAAAATGATAAGGTATTCATCTATAATAAACAGAGAAGTAAAGTACGCTACACTCCAGAATCGACATTCAAAGTGGCGAATGCATTAATTGGTTTACAGACAAAAGCGGTAAGTGATGAATATGAAGTGAAGCGCTGGGATGGCGTAATCAGGGAATTTGAAGATTGGAACAGAGATCATACGCTTGCTTCAGCCATGCGGCATTCCGTGATTTGGTATTATCAAGCAATGGCCCGCGATATCGGGGCGGAAAACATGCAGCAGTATGTAAACCTGCTCGATTACGGCAATCGTGATATATCCGGCGGGATCGATCAGTTCTGGCTGGACAGCAGCATAAAGATTTCTGCCCGGGAACAAGTCCAATTCATCGAAAAGCTTGTAGAGGAAAAGCTGCCTATCGATAAGCAGCATATGAGAACCGTAAAGAGAATCATGATCAATGAAGAAGCGGACTCATATGTCCTCCATGGAAAAACCGGTACACGCCTTTCTGATATGGGATTGGGCTGGTATGTGGGGTACATCGAAACGGACAAAGGGAAATGGGCCTTCGCAACGAACATGGACGGCAGCGGAAGCAAAGCCAAAACGATTACGCTTGAAGCCCTGAAAGAGTTGGATATCATAGAAGAATAAACGTTCACGCATGCATAGTCAGGATAAATCCCTGAGCGAACAAGCTCGATGTGTTAATGATTTCAATAATCCGCCATCTTGCAGCGAAAATAAAAGAAGTTGAAGAGAAAGGCATCCGCCAAAAGCAGATGCCTTTTCTTCTTGACAGGAGTCAAGTTAACCCTATCTCCCGTTTTCTGCTCTGTTTTAATAACGCAGGCTTTTGAACTTGCTGTGAGAGTGCGGTACATTCAGCAAATGAAAACTGTTGACACCCTTTACAACGGTTCTCATCCAGTTTGGATAAAGCTTTATTGATGGCATCACCCGTACTCGAAAAGAACTGTTCCTCACCAACCAGTTCAATAAATCCGGTTTTTCTCAGCATTTCTTTAGGTTCCTGTTGAATTCCTGAAATCAGCACTTGCAGGTTATGAAACTTGAATTGCTTCACGATGTCGGTTAGCAGTGCTTCCCCCGATGTATCGATAAATGACACATTGCTCATTCTTAATAGGAGGACTTTTGGTTTTGATCGCATTATTTCCTCGATTTCTTCTTGCAGCCTTTCGATTGTGCCAAAGAATAAAGGTCCTTCTATCGTATAAATGTTAATCTGCGGGCAGCTTGAACCTTGTTGCACCATTTCTGGTTTAACTAGTTTATCAGCTGGATCTGGTAATACCTTTGATAATTTCAATGTACCACTCATCAGTTTAACGAACGATAGAATGGCTAATAGTAATCCGATCCCGACGCCTGTTGTCAGGTCAATCACTACGGTTAACACGAAGGTAACGAGCAATACGACCGAGTCCATGGTTTTGGCTTTTAAGATATGCGAAAATTCTTTGCGCTCGCTCATGTTCCATGCGACAAACATAAGAATCGGGGCCATGCTGGCCAAAGGAATGGCCGAAGCATAAGGCGCCAAGCTGACTAACACCAGCAATACCACCAACCCATGAATCACGCCTGATATCGGGGAGACTGCTCCGTTTTTAATATTCGTCGCGGTACGGGCGATGGCACCTGTAGCCGGAATGCCTCCAAATAAAGGCGTAATCATATTGGTCAATCCTTGTCCCATCAGCTCTTTATTGCTGTTATGTTTACTGTTGGTCATGCCGTCTGCCACTACAGCGGATAAGAGTGATTCAATTCCTCCAAGCATGGCAATGACCAAAGCAGCCGGAAGGAGTTCAATCACCAGACCGCCAGTGATATGGGGAAACTGAAAATGGGGCAATTCATTAGGAATGGCGCCATATGCCGATCCTATGGTCGCTACCTGACCTGGAAAGAATAAGCTGGCGACTAGGGTTGATACAATCAATCCCAGCAATGCTCCAGGGATTTTCGGTAAATATTTGGGAGTTAATATGACGAGAGTCAGACTTATGCTAGCTACCAGGACACTATAGATATTCACTGTATTGAAGTTCACTAAGATTTCTTTCATATTTAAAAGAAAGACTTCTTCTTTTTTTAAGTTACTGAGTCCAAAGAAATTGGCAATCTGCCCCGAGAAGATGATCACGGCAATTCCTGCTGTAAAGCCGATGGTAACTGGACGCGGAATAAACTTGATGAATCTTCCCAGTTTGAAGACACCTAAAAGAAAAATCATGATACCTGCCAGGAAACCGGCGATTAAGAGTTTTTCATATCCGTACTGCATGACCACCCCTAACAAGACCGGGACAAAGGCTCCAGTCGGGCCTGCAATTTGATATTTCGATCCGCCAAAAAGGGAGACCATGATTCCTGCAATAATCGATGTGTACAGTCCGTATTCCGGCCTTACTCCAGATGCAATGGCAAAAGCCATCGCTAAAGGAATCGCTACTATCCCAACTACCACCCCGGCAACCAGGTCTTTCTGAAAATGGCCTAAGTTATATCCTTCAAACCTGCTAGAACCCTTCATTTTATCGCTCCTTCTTTTATTGAATATGCATTTCGTCCTTGCTGACAATATTGCTATATCCATCTATGATTCGATCCAGTTTACCCGTTTCGGGATGGATGACCATACCGTGGACGGCAATGGAATCCGGTAATAATGGATGGTTTTTGATCAAATGGACACTATTCCTTACACTCTCCTCAACGCATTGAAAGCCTGTCAGCCACTTTGATAAATCAATACCAGAGTTTGTAAGGATATCAATTTGCTCCTGGCTGATTTTCTTCTCCTTTGCGGCATCAAGCAGTGAAGAGGATTGAAGCCCCACCATACCGCATCCGTGATGTCCGATCACACACACTTCCTCCACTTTCAGCTCATAAATGGCGACAAGGATACTGCGCATAATGCTGCCAAATGGATGAGAAACAATAGCACCGGCGTTTTTAATGATTTTCGCATCTCCATTTCTTAACCCCATCGCCTTTGGAAGCAATTCCAACAGACGGGTATCCATGCACGTTATGATGACGATCTTTTTATCTGGATACTTTGTCGTTTGAAACCTTTCATATTTGTTTTGATCGACAAACGTCTTGTTGTAATCCAGAATGCTAGAAATAACTGACATTACTGATTCTCCTTTCTCTTTGCAAAACTTTGTTAAGGTGTAGAAATATGATGGAATGTTTTATGTACAATAATCCAGATGCCTTTCATCCACTCACTTCTTTGGCTCTGTTTTATCATTTGGTGCTTTATTCCATGTTAGAGATAGTTAATTAGAGTTAAATGATAGAAGGATTAGAAATTGGTGAGAATTATTACAGTTCCTTCTCTTTTTTTTGCATTTCTCTTACTCACTAAAGCCAAAAAGGGTGATGCGTATTAGACAGCTAATAGCATCACCCTTTTTATGCTTTATTCAATTTCCGTCTAGATTAGTAAACCCTTATGAGCCACTATTTTATTCAGGGCCATCATTATCGTTCTCTTCGTCATCTTCCCATGTGATTGTTTTTACCTCCTTCGTGTAGCCGTCCACTTGAACGACTGCGTCTCGATCGTTCTCCAATTCAACTTCGACCAAATAATAAGGTGTCTGATCTAGAGGTTGATAAAATTCTGTATCGTCACCTGTTCCTTTTACATGTTTTTCGGCAATCGCAATTGCTTCACTTTCTGTAATGATACTATCTGCCACCATTGTCGAGTCAATTATAGCTCCTGTATATGGATCGAGTATTAAGGTGATTTTTTCGTTATTCTTATTTACCACTGCTTTATAAAAGGAGTTGTCTTTCTCCTGTACAAAATCAATTTGTTCCAGGTCACCTTGTGAGGAAATTCGCGCCTTTATTTCGTTTTGGGTCAGTTGCTTTTGAGGTATTTTTTCCGTAGTCGCTTCAGCTGTATGACCTATGGTTTCTTTTTTTATAGAATGGACTTCCCCGCTTTTCGCATCCATCCTAATTTGATAGACCCCGGTTTCAAGCTGCATTTCAATCTTATATTCTTCACTTTCACTTTTCGTTGTCTTTATAATGGTCCCAGGAAATTTATCCTTTGCTGTCTGGTTCACTTCTTCTTTCGTCAAACTTTCCGCGGATAATGATGGAGCCCACCATTGAAATCCGACGAATGATAGCAGACCAAAAACGAGAGTCGATCCGGCTGTTATCAGCACTTTTCTAATCTTCATCGTATCCCCCATCCAACATCATTCTGGCTTAATTAAATAAAAGAGTAACGATCGTTCCCCTGCCTTCGAGACTGTCCATTTCAATCCGCACATCTATTGCATCAGCAATTTCCTTTGCCACGGAAAGCCCCAATCCTGATCCGCCTTGCTTTCTGTTTCTAGCTTTGTCTACACGATAAAAACGATCGAACACTTTTGGCAATTCAGCCTTTGGAATTCCATCCCCTCTGTCTTCGATGCGGATATATGCTTCATTACTTGTTTGTCCTATGTAGACGGAGATTAGCTCGTCACTATACTTTCTGGCATTGTCTAAAAAAATAAACAAAAGCTGTTTTAACTTTTGAACATCCGTTACTGCTTCAATTGCATCGCCGCTATAAATCTCCACTGTCCGATTGTACGCATTTTTATATACTTTCGCTAACTCTGTCATGATATCGGTCAGATTGACGTTTTCCTTCTCTATATTCCATTTTTCCTGATGCTTTGCAAGCAGGAGCATTTGCTCTGTCATCTCTCTCATTCTAATGGCTTCAGAATGAATGGCTTCTATGGATTCATCAAACAAATCAGGACGCTCCAACCCTTTTCTCTTCAAAAGGCTTGCATAGCTTTCGATGACAGTTAGCGGTGTTTTTAATTCATGTGAAGCATTCGATACGAATTGCTCCTGTTTTTCGAAGTTGGCCTGCAGTAAATCGATCATGTGATTAAATGTTTTCCCCATTTCCACAAGCTCATCCTTTGATTTTTCTTCTAGGCTAAGTCGCTTAAATTGGCCGCTAGTTTGAATTTCCTTCATCGTATCGATCATCGATCGAATCGGACGGGCGATGAAGTTACTAAGAATAGTGCTTGATATCAGAACAGGTATCATGGCAATGATGGTTACAGCGATTAATACGATGCGCAGAACAGCGAGCATTTCTTCGGTTGCTGACATGCTTTTGGTGATTTGAAGATTAACTACACTTCCATCCCCCCAAACGATCGGGTTTGAAACGAATACATACTTTTTCTGCTGATAAGTGATGATCTCGCTCTTCTCACCGGGGTAAAAGCTGCTATTTCGATTGCTTAATTGTTTTTCGGAATTGGATGTAACAGCTGTTCCTTTTCGTTGACCTTCGATTACGATACCAATCATGCCATCTATAGGCAGATAGGCTCGAAGTAAATCATTTGGAGATATATTATTAACATTTTCACTAACATCAAAGGCAATTTTCCCTGTCTCCGCTTTCGCACGATTCATTTCATTCACCATCATCAGATTACTGAAAACAAAATAAATAGAAACATTCATCAAAAGCAGCAGGAAAATGAATAACACCGCTGTATATAAGTTTATTTTCTTGCGAAGTCTCATTTTGCTTCCTTCATGACGTAGCCAACGCCTCTTACGGTATGAATGAGCGGCGTTTCAAAGCCATGTTCGAGCTTTTTGCGAACATATCGGATATACACATCCACCACGTTTGTTTCTCCCTGGAAATCATACCCCCAAACAGCTCCCAGAATTTGATCACGGCTTAGCACCTGACGCTTATTCTTCAGTAAATAAAGAAGTAAATCATACTCCTTTGGCGTTAGTTCAATATGACTATCACCTCTAATGACCTCGCGTGTTTTGACATTCACTTTTAAATCGGCAGTATTTAGCCATCCACCGATTTCAGCTTCCATTGAAGGTGCAGCAGGCCGCATTCTTAAAACCGCACGAATTCGGGCAAGCAATTCCTCAATTTGGAAAGGTTTGGTGATATAGTCATTCGCGCCGAGATCAAGACCGGAAACTTTATCTTCAACCGAGCCTTTTGCCGTTAACAGGATGACAGGAGTGATAGTATTCTTCGTTCGAATTTTCCGAAGCAGCTCGATCCCGCTTATGCCAGGAAGCATCACATCCAATAAGATCAAATCCCACTTTCTTGATTGATATGCTTCAAGGGCCTCCTTGCCGTCCATTGCCTTTCCGACTTGATAGCCTTCGATTTCAAGCTCCAATTCAAGCAGTCTTAAGATCTTTTCTTCGTCTTCCACGATCAGTACTGATTCTTTATTCATTTGGAAGACCTCCTCTTGTGTGGGGCTCTCCCCATTTATGTATTCTGTGAAACAAAGATACTACAGATGGAATAAGATGAAAATAGTGTATTATAACGAGATTAATACGTGTATGATTTGCTTCCGTCGAAGTGTCCCGCTAAAGGTAATCCTTCAAAAAAATCTTTCAAAACTACCGAATCAATTTAAATAGCCATATTCTTTTCGAAAGAATATGGCTTAATTTATTCACTCTTTTAGCTGATTCATCGCGCCCGTTCGTTGAACAAGGCTTCAATTGATATCCCCTAAATAAACTGGAGACTTTTGATGATTAACATGCTGTATGATATATTTCCTTAGTTCTTTAGGATATATCCTATACTGAAGTAAATCATTAATATGTATCCATTCTACCCCTACTTGGTGACTATCTGGATTGGTTGGCGCTTTATTATTTTTTTCCTTTACCAGGTTGCAAACAAAATAGTATTCTACTTGGTGAACATGAAAATCGAATGAAGAATGCTCGTGGTTTTTTCCTATATACTCACGAATATGAAGCAACTCTCCAATCTCCACTTCTTCTCCAACCTCTTCCATGCACTCTCTTAATAATGCGTCATGAATGGTTTCGCCATGTTCTTGTCCACCGCCGGGGAAAAGATAAAAATACCCCTCATCATCTTGATTTTTTGTTAATAAAATCTTATCTCCACTAATTATAATGGCTTTTGCTGAGTTCCTAATACTCATAGCATCCCCCTCCAAGCATCTCCTGCATTTTACCTAACTCCCATTCAATTATCTAGCACAATCGTTGACCAAGATGCACGATCCTCCCGATTTAGCTCCATGAAAACAAGAGCTGCCGCAGCAACTCCCTTAGTGAAGTAGTATTATTCACATGATACAGACCAGTTCATGGCTGAGAAGTCCTTTTTAACGATACCCTCTTAATATTCACCCAAACATCTCTGCTAATCCTATTTTAATGATCAAAACTGAGAATTAAACCCCTGTTAAAGGGCACTACCACACCGTTTTGAATGATTACATAGCAGAACTTAATCCAAAAGTTGAATCTTAATCCTTTTTTTCGCGGGTCCTTTTTGTTGAATTTTCATTATGGAAAAGTCTTTAATTTCATTCGTGTTGTTGACGTGGGTTCCGCCACATGTTTGCTCATCAATATCATTTATTTGAACGATTCGAATTTCGTTAAGCGAAGCTGGAAGTAAGTGAATGACCGTTTTAATTACCCCTGCTTTTTTTAGCTCTGCTTCAGCTCTGCTAATTGTTTTCGTATAAACATTATGGGGTTGTGCCAGTATCTTCTTTATCGATTGTTCCAATTGATCGAATGGTATTTCTTCCATTATTTCAGGAGAAAAAGACAGCTCTAATCTCGCATGTTCTTTTTCAATTTGGCTGCTTGTAGCTAAAGCATTGTAATGTTCATATAAATAACCTGAAATGACATGCAATAATGTGTGATACTGCATATTCTGATACCGCCAAGTCCAGTCAATCTGCATGTCTGCCTTTTGATTAATGTCCTGTAATGGTCGTTCCAGTTCATGAATGATTTCACCATCCACTTTTTTTACTGTTCATATATTATAGGTTTCATCACCTTGTTTAATGATTCCCCGGTCACAAGGCTGCCCACCGCCGCCTGGATAAAAAATGGTTTGATCGAACACAACAAACCGGTCTTGTATGGAAACGATATTTGCTGAACATTCTTTTAGATAACTATCCTCTAAATATAACTCGATCGTGGCTATTTTTTTCTCCTTTTATTGCCTTGATATCCTCTACAAGCATGTCAACATGTTCTTTTTTCGTAGCCCAACTGGTACAAAATCTCACAGCACTGTGTGTAGCATCGACTTTTTCCCAGAAGGAGAATGAATACTTTTTACCTAATTCCTGCATTACATCTTCCGGCAAGATGGGAAACTGCTGATTTGATGTGGAATCATATCGTAATGAAAATCCATTTTCAACAAATGCTTCTCGAATCATCATTGACATTTCCACGGCATGTTTAGAAATTTCATAGTATAGGCCGTCTTCAAATAATGTTTCAAACTGGATCCCCAATAGTCTCCCTTTAGCGAGCATTCCTCCCCTTTGCTTGATGAAATAGCGGAAGTCCTTTTTCAGGGCATCATTCATGATGATTGCCGCTTCACCAAACATTGCCCCAACCTTCGTTCCCCCTATATAGAACACATCACATAGCCTTGCAACATCAGCCAAGGTTAAATCGCTGTCCTTCGAAGCCAAGCCATACCCTAATCTGGCGCCATCCAATACCAATGGCAAACTACATTCCCGGCAAACTTCACTTAATGCTTCCAATTCGGCTTTACTATATGTCGTTCCATTTTCTGTAGGGTTGGAAATGTAAACCAAGCCTGGCTGTACCATATGCTCATGGGTAACGTCATTCCAGTGGGCATCATATAATTCTTTCACCTGTTCAGGTTGAATTTTTCCATCATCACTCGGCAAAGTAAGCACTTTATGGCCAGTGGCTTCAATTGCGCCTGTTTCATGTACCGCGATATGCCCGGTGATTGCAGCAATCGCCCCTTGATGCGGCCGCAAAATTGAAGCGATGATAGTTGTATTCGTCTGTGTTCCTCCTACTAAAAAGTGAATATCCGCATTCGCGGCATCACACTCTTTTCGAATGTAAGCTCTCGCTTTTTCACAGTGTTCATCCACTCCATATCCGGGTGTTTGTTCTTCATTGGTTTCTATTAATCGGTTCAGAATTCGCTTATGAGCACCTTCTGTATAATCATTTTCAAAACGTATCATCCTTTAATCTCCCCAAACCATCCAATTTCTTCTGAATGAACATCATAGAAGCATGAATTTCTTTAATTTCATTTTGTGATAATCCTTGAAATAATCTCACTAATTGTTCATCAGATCTTTCATTAAGCTGGTTAAAAAGAGTCATCCCTTCTGGAGTCAACCGAATCAGAATCGTTCTGTTATCCAAGGTCGAGTTTTCCTTCATAACCAGTCCATGTTTTCTTAACTTGTTAATTATTCTGCTCATATAGCTGCGATCAATTTCCAGTTTATCAACCAAGTTGTTTGCTATACACTGCTCCATCAAACCGATTTCCATAATGACCCGTGCCTCAGTGAAAGAATATCCGGTATCCAATATATGCTTATCCAACACACCAAGTATATTTGTATAAAATCGATTGAATTGCCGGATATCAGCCATGGTATTTTTATTTATATTCATTATTTACTTCCTTTTAGTGGACTTTATCCACTAATACTTTATTGTCATTAGTGGACTTTGTCAACATTTTTATAAATCCATCAATCGATATCACTAGTTTGACCAATTTCAAAAATTTCACTTTTAGAGCTTATTTTCTTTTTATTGTTTCTCTAAACGCCCAGTTAGTTCAGGCATAATCTTTCACATACTGCACAAGAAAAAGCCGTTCCTTTTATATTGAAACGGCTCTATCCTCTCGTTATTCATTTCACGCTTGCTTCAGTAATTTGTTCCTTTGCTGTACTCCTCTTTAAAGCAGTACCTAATATGATGAACATGCTCACCATTCCAATCCAAACAAGAACGGAAACAGGTGTATTCCAGGTTAATCCTTCCCCAAAGAAGAATAATCCTCGGAGTCCATCTACCATGAATCGCATTGGCAGCCAAGAATAAATCCAGTCGAGATAAAATGGAGACATCATTTCTGGAGCCATGGCAAGCAATGGTGCACCAAAGAAAAGCATTAAGATAAAGATGGGCATACCTTTAAGCCCCAATAGTGAAAGTACAGCTAATATCATTAGAAAAAAGCTAAAGGATGTAATGGATAAAAATAATGCTGTATCTGTGAATTGTGGGATATGAAGGCCAACCATCCCATCTGCTAGCCAAGTTAAACCAAATCCAACGACAAGAGCGACAATCGCACCCATTAAAATTTGTACGGATTTAATGGCAAAGTTCTCTTTTCGATTAGTAATGGATAATTTTCTAACAGCCAAAAAGATAATGGCAGCACTCGCTATACTTGCCATCCAAAGTGGCTGGAATAAAGAAACAGGAGCATTACCGTTAGCACTATTGGTACCAATTTCATTAACATTCGTGACTTTTTTTGTAATAGGAGTCGCAAGGCTTGCAGCTTGCTTAGCTGTTAATGTTGCTCCTTGCTGTTCAAATCCGTCCAGTAGTTGTTTACGAACATTGTCATTCATATTGTCAACTACTCCGTTCAATATTTGTCCTGCCATAGCTGATGCTGCAGTATTCATTCCTTGATTGATCCATATTTCCACTTCTGGTGAAGAAGGTCTTGGAGTCCGTAAAGATGCCTGCTTGGCACTAAAATCTTTGGGAATCACTAACGACGCGTAATACTTTTTCTTGTCTAAGCCCTTTTGTACTGCTTCTATACTCTTCACTTCAACCCAATTAACGGTATTCCCTTCTTGGGTCTTTGCTGATTTTTGTATCATATTGACAATGCTTTCCCCCATATTCACGTTTGGTTGATTCGCAATTTCCATCCCTTCATCCTCATTCACAATAGCAATAGGCAAATTTTTCGGTTGAGGTTGGACCGATGGAATTAATGTTAGGGGAAAAAATGAAAATGACGGCTAGTGCAATAATTGGTGATAAAAGCAAAAGTTTATTTTTTAACATTTATTTGTTCCTCCTTCAATTTAAGTTATAATAATAAACAACACGATGTTCGTTATCTTTCTGAATTATAAGGGTAGCTTAAGTCTTATTCAATAATCAAAAATCGCAGAAGTGTTGGTTATAAAACACTTTTTATAAATGTGTTGGATAAAATTAAGGAGGGAGTATCTTGCGAGAAATTAACATGGATTTGCGTGTCATTCGAACAAAAAACTCGATTCGAAATGCATTAGTAGAATTAATTGAAGAAAAAGGCTTTGAAACGATTACAGTTAAAGATATTACAACGAAAGCGAAAATAAATAGAGGGACTTTTTATGCTCACTATCAGGACAAATTTGATTTAATGACCAAATGCCAAGAAGAAATCATGCAAGGGATGTCGGATATAGCAAAACAGAATATTCCGGATGTTATTGCCGAACTTGGTACTGACTCTCCATTAAACAAACCATTTACCGTTTTTGTTTCAATATTTGAATATCTAAATGTAAATAGTGAATTTATGAAAGCTGCGTTAGGTCCCAAAGGAGATTTATCATTCCAAACCAAAATTAAGGATTTCATGTTGAAAACACTGTTTGAAAATGATCAAAACTCCCTTATTAAAGAGGAAAATTTACTCGTTCCAGGACACTTTTTAATTTCGTATATTGCATCCGCACATATAGGAGTGATCCAACAATGGTTGGATAGCGAAAGGAAAGAATCCCCTCAAGAAATGGCTCGTATCCTATCGACCATCACAGTTAATGGGCCCTTCTTTGCAGCCGGGTTGAAAAAATAAATCCCTGCACTCGAACAGGGTCAGCTGCTGGTTCAAATTTTTATTAGATAAAGTCAAAAACATCAAATTTTCATTTGATGTTTTTCCTCCTTTTACAGCTTATGCAAAAAAGCAACCCATTAGGCAGCCCTGGATCTTGAATTCATTTAAATACGATTATTACTTTGCACAAACAATGAAACTATTTAATGAATTCTCCTTACCATTCGAAGTGTTCATCAGTTCATAATAACCAGTTATTAACGTTTGTATCATGTTAGGGACTTTAATAAATTCTGCACGGATACTATTTGCATAATCTTTTTCCCATTGACCGTCCTGTAAAAATGTTGCATCGACGGTAAGTTGTTTTACCACTTCAAAATTTGCTTGCTGGAGTAGCTGGAGAATTTGAGTTTTATGAAATATGTTTTGGATATTTCCTTCATTCTTTACGAAGTTTGAATGCAGTGCCAGAATGGAAACTGCACAAAAGTGGGAACGTTGAGAAAGGCAGGTGAAGTCGAGGTCCCATTCTGCAAAACATATTTGTTTTGCCAATCCACGAACCTTTTTAAAGTATTTCAATAAATCCTCTGGTTGCTTGTAATACCATGAACATTGGGATAATACCGCCATATCAAATGGTATGGGTGATTCAAAAAAATCAAAATCCATTTCAAAATGGAAGTCAATCCGTTCTCCTAATGAAGATTTCTTTATACTTCCTGTTGCTTGATCTAATGTTAACGGTGCTCCGTAATCGGGACTAGCAATATCTATTGCGACAACAGACCCGCTTTCCCCTACTGCGTCTGCTATTGCAACGGTTGTATCCCCTTGACCACAACCTATTTCCAATACACGCATTCCTTTTTGAATCCCAAATGCCGCTACTAATTCCAAACGGTGCTGCAACTGCACTTGTTGTATCAAATCATCTTCAAATAATTGATATTCCGATAAAAAGGATCTTGTTTTTTCGTTTAGTTGAAATGACTTCAAGTATCATTCACCCCACTTTAAGTGTATTGGTTCATCAACAAAATAAAAAGGCTGCCGAAGCAACCCCCTTTATTGAAATTACCCTTCAATTTTGCAAAACCAATTTTAACATCTTACATGCTTGCGTTTAAAACCGAGCTTTCCTTTACCGACTTCTTTTTGAATACTTTCGTATGCATTTAGAAAACTGGTTTTTTTCTTGTCCCGTTTGACTTCTACGATTCCTATTGCCTTTGCGGTCTCGACTGCCTTTTCATGGAGCGGCAAATAGGAAATCCCCACGGTGTAAAGAAAATTATTCATGGCGGATTTCGTTCGTTCTGGAGAATCGTGAATCGTATGTTTCACAAGGTCCAGCATATCGGAAATTTTGCTTTGTGAAAATTCAACGTCTTTTCGATTCCCTAAAAGCCAACAGTAGCAACTCCAGCCCGCTGACATTCTCAGCTCTTCACCGCTTGCAATCCATTTATCGGATACTTCTTGTGCAATATCTGACTCCGATAAAGTTACAGCCACTACATAATCGGACAGCATATAAAAATACGCAGCATCCATCCAGCGATCATAATCAGACTCAGTCATGGCTTTTGGGTCTGCAATGATGCCTGCAAAGTACATGGCATCATAGTTGCCTGTCGAATAAAGCTCTTCAGCTAAATCCTGATTTATTTTTATTTTCCTTACAATTGGTTTCATGGCACCTGTCGCCACGCCAAAAAGCGGCTCATGTGCACCATTGGATATGTACATTTTTTTAGTTCGTTCCTTGCCAAGGGCTTCAAGCTCCTGCATGACCATTTCTACATTCATCGTACAGCACATCCTTCTTTATGGAGTTTCCCCCTAAATATTTTGCCCATCAAATATATAACCATTATCCTATAACAGACTGCCATTTGTCAGCACCGTCTAAGCACATGAATGTTACGCAGGGTTCCACTTGTAAACTTTATAACTCTCGATATTTTGTTGAACTATCCTGCCTCGATAGTTCCATAAGGGGTCTTGTAGCACCTCATCAAGTTAAAATTTCTTTACGCCCCAAAACGAAAAAAGCTATCTTCAGCAGCATATAGCTTAATTTTTCGTTTTGGGTATAATCCTTTTACTAAGCTTGATGGCGATAGGCGGTACCCAAAAAACAGATGAATTTGTCTGAAGACCCCCTAAAAATTTGGTTTAAAATAGTAATAATGTAATATAAATCTATTTTTCTTGTATGATAAGGTAGAATAGTAGGAAAATGAATCGAAGGGTGGTATTACTTGATGGTAAATTTTAAAAAAATGTCGTTTGTTATTTTTATTTGTTTCATGTTTCTTATACCAAATTCAATCTTTGCTCAAGAAGTTTTACACAATGGAAGTCAAGGACAAGCAGTTTATGACTTACAAGAAAATTTAAAGGAAATGGGTTACTTTAACAGGCAACCAACAGGGTATTATGGTTCAATTACTGATCATGCAGTGAAACAACTTCAACTAGATTCTGGAATATTGCCAGATGGAGTTTTTGGATACCAAACACAACAAAAATTAAATAGTATTGAAATGATGGCCAGGGTTGTTCATGGAGAAGCTCGAGGAGAAACTTATGAAGGAAAAGTAGCTGTCGCTGCAGTAATTTTGAACCGAATGTCAGCGTCAGGTTTTCCTAAAAATACTTACGATGTTATTTTCCAGACAAATGCTTTTACAGCTGTACATGATGGGCAATATTATTTGACCCCAAATAGCCATTCTTATCGAGCTGTTATTGATGCATTACAAGGTTGGGATCCTACTCATGGTTCTGTTTATTATTATAATCCGATGTCGGCAACAGATGAATGGATTTTCACAAGGGAAACAGTCATTAGAATAGGCAACCACTTATTTGCAAAGTAATACTAATCTACATACATATTGAGAAATGATATTTATAGTTTCGTATTATAAATATCCCATTATCTATGTCGTGGAGTATAGTTGAAAGGTCGGGCAGTAATTGCCCGCCCTTTTTGGCGGTACCCCAGAAGAAAACGGTTCCAGCCACTACGTTTGTTGAACTATCCTGCCCATAGCTCTTTATAGAACCGAATTAACAAGGTTTTTGCTAAAAATGCAAAGCCATGGACTTTATATCCCCCCACTTAAAGGAGCTTTTTCATGAGTACAGGTCAGGTATTTTCGGAATACATCATTAAAATATCCTACATCAATAATTGCTTTTTCACCTTTATAAGGGCATTGAATATGCGTCAGCTGAAGTGATTCATTTATGATGACCAAGTCTATTGCGTCTAATTCTTTTTTGCAGCACGAACATTTCACAGCTAGTAATTTTTCTTTTTCCATTAAAGAAGCCCCCTTTTATAAATAGGTATTCTTTATGTTTAGTTGCTAATCCTACCTGTTCACACAACCGTCAAAAATTCCTTTTTCCATTAAGTATTCAGTTGGTTCATCATAGCTTGTTTAACTAACCTGCCGCGATAGTCCCATAAGAAAAAAGCTGCCTTAAAGACGCTCTAACCTTCAGCTAACGCACCCATTATTAGCAAAAAAACCACCATTCGGCGCTCTGATTCTAACTTATGTACCTGTTTGTTGAATAAACTTTTTAAAATCCATTACCCTGGAATACCATTCTCATTAAAGCAAACGATATAACCCCTAAATATTTTTTCATGATTCCCCACCCTTCTTTTCCAAATTTATATATATGTATTTTTTTATTATTGAAATATCCTACTTCTTTAGCTCCATTAGAAAAAGAGCTGCCGAAGCAACTCCGTTATTTGAAGGTTCAAAACGCTCTTTTTTCCGTACCGTTTCGATCAATTGTCTTAATTTTTTTAATGAAATAATAATGTTTGTAGAGGGCGAGTACGACCAATAAGATTTTCACCAATAGGATGTCCACATAAAATACAGAAATCACGATGAAGAAATCGGCAATTAAATTGATTCTTATTTTCTCTCTTCGGGTCATCCCTTTTTTTTGCAGGAATGCTTCAACGTATTTTTCATATAATGAGGTGCTCTTGAACCAGTTTTCAATCGACTTGGAGCTTTTAGCAAAGCAAAAGGCAGCGAATAAGTAAAACGGACCGCCTGGCAGAACTGGTAAAACAGTCCCTGCGATACCAATCAAAAGAGATATGGCCCCAAGAAGAAAGAAAAGGATACTTTTTACTTTTTTTATTGTCATCACCTTTTTATTTATATTCTATCCCCTTATAACGTAAAGAGGAAGCTTAATTGATTCAATTCATTGATTAGTATCTTCCCTTTTAGTTCTTGAACTAACCTGCCCTTTCATTATTAACAGGATCTCTTATCAATTCGCAACATTTTTTAGACATCGCAGACTTTATATGAAAGTCACATCGCAGCCTTATATTCATTCATAGAGCATGGTAACGACACCAGCATATTCCGACAAATTTTCTTTGGAAATATCCAATGTCTTAACTTCGGTTATTCGCTGTCCGGAAATCTGAAGAAACTTATCTACCTTTGAAAACATCAAGCCAACAACCGACAATGACTTTGTTCTGTAATGCATGGGAATCGTAATAGTAGATTTCAATTGACGCATTACCTGAGTGGCTTCCAAGGCATTAATCGTGACTGTACCTCCTACAGGAATGATGAGAATATCCACTTTTCCAATTTCATTTATTTGTTCTTCTGATAATAGATGCCCTAAATCTCCGCAGTGACAGATGGTCAGATCGTCCATTTGGAAACGATATATGATATTGGGGCCTCTCTTCTCGCCATTTACCTTGTCGTGAAATGTCTTAAATCCTTTAATTCTTACATCTTCGCGGATGTATTCCTTCGGCTCATTCACAAGAAAGTAATCACCCGTTGCAGCTTTAATTTTATTGTGATCGAAATGATTATGGGTAACAGCCACTATATCTGGTTCAACGCTTGGCATACGGTAACGGATGAAGCGATAATATGGATCAATAAGAATCCTGGTTCCTCTTTCGGATGTTAGTAAAAAGGCAGAATGTCCAAACCATTTTATTTTCATACTAAAATTCTCCTTACTATGCAATTGATTTAAAATCAAGCAACTTTTAAGGAACCTTGGACTACAGTTAAAAATATATTCCATTTATTATAATTCCACCATTCCTGTAATAGTCCTTCTACACCCTTCCTAGAAGAAAAGAGATGCCCTAAAGACACCCCTTTGCTTCCAGAGACCACTATCCCAGGAACGTTTCTCATTAGATGGTTATACAATCCTCTCTAACAAATCCCCCACTTTTTCTGCCATGACACGTGGTGGATAAGGCATTCCATTCTTTAACCACCATTCCACTACGCCTACGTAAGCATTTGCAACAAATTGAACAATTACATCTTCATTTTGGTCGGAATTTTTCCCTTTTGTTATGTCAACATCTTTCTTGAACTCTTCGATATTGAACTTAAGGAACTGACTGCGAAAATATGGAGCTCCTTCACTCGCTAACATCGTTGAAAAGAATAAATAATTGCTCTTAAAGTATTCCATACAGTGTACAGTCGATTCTATATAATCCATTTCAGTTGCCGATTCACAAAAATGACTCATGTTGTTTATATGTTCTTCCATGATTTTATCTAATAGATCAAATTTATCTAAGTAATGAAGATAGATGGTTCCTCGATTAACATTCGCTCTGTCTGCAATATCCTGAATGGTAATGTCATCAAAACTTTTTTCGGACATCAGTTCAATGAGAGCCTTTTTAATGGCTTCTTGGCTTTTGGTTATTCTTCTGTCTACTTTCGGCATTGTTTGGTCACCAAACTTTCCTAAAAATAATCAACAATTTTTATTGATTTGTTGAGTAATCAACGAATTGCGTTCATTTAACCATTGAGAGCATCCTGTTTCTATTTAATAATTATAAACAGATGTTGATTAATCAATCAATGAGGATTTCTTTTTGAACGAGGGCAATGTACACCATGATAGTCACAAAAGAATTTTTTTCAAAACAAAAATAAGAAAGGGTGTTGTTTTAAAAATGAAGAAAAAAACGATTATCAGGCGTGTACTCACAATGATAGCACTGGGCTTACTTTTATCCATGACCATCATTGCATCCAAGACCTTCGTTGGCGCTGCATATACGCCGGATATGTCCAATGGGGCAGACAATTTTTACAAAAGCAACAAGGTAACCATGAAGAAGATTGAGTTTAAAAACCAATACAACATGAATGTCGCAGGGAACCTTTTCATACCTAAAGGTTTGAAGAAGAACACCAAAAATCCCGCGATCATTGTCGGGCATCCTATGGGCGCAGTAAAAGAACAGAGTGCGAATTTGTATGCCACTAAAATGGCTGAACGGGGATTTGTTACTTTGTCCTTGGATTTGTCTTTCTGGGGAGAGAGTGAGGGTCAGCCCCGCAACGCTGTTTCGCCGGATATCTATGCCGAGGATTTCAGTGCTGCGGTGGATTTCCTAGGCACCCGGCCATTTGTAGACAGAGATCGGATTGGTGTTCTCGGGGTTTGCGGCAGCGGGAGCTTTGCCATCAGCGCAGCCAAGATCGACCCGCGCATGAAAGCCATTGCGACAGTCAGTATGTACGACATGGGTGCCGCCAACCGTAACGGGCTTAAACACTCGCAGACTCTTGAGCAGAGAAAGAAGATTCTCGAAGAGGCAGCAGAGCAACGCTATGTGGAGTTCACAGGCGGTAAAACCAAATACACCAGTGGGACAGTACATGAACTGAATGAAAACTCAACGGCGATTGAACGTGAGTTTTATGACTTCTACCGCACTCCAAGAGGTGAATTCACTCCCAAGGGCACATCGCCGGAACTGACGACACACCCTACTCTGACCAGTAACGTCAAATTCATGAATTTTTACCCGTTCGAAGACATAGAGACGATTTCCCCTCGTCCGATGCTTTTCATCACGGGTGAAAACGCTCATTCCAGAGAGTTCAGCGAAGACGCCTACAAGCTGGCGGCCGAACCGAAGGAACTCTACATTGTTCCGGGCGCAGGTCATGTGGATCTGTACGACCGGGTGAATTTAATCCCCTTTGATAAGCTTGAGTCCTTCTTCAAAGAAAATCTGAAGAAAAAGTAAGGCTGTATAGGTCGCAGCGAGCTTTGCGTGCAATGTTACTTTGAGTGAAACCACTGTGTGAGTCCTGCAAATCTTGTCGGGACTCACATTTTTTTGTCTGAATGGAATTCCATACGTATGTAGATTTGAAGGATGTTGTTAACCCTTACCATATACTGGATTTTTAGTATGAAAGTAATTCCCTTTCCATCTAAAGACAATGATATTCAACTTGGATTAATAGTCAGAGAAGCCAAGTTAGGATGGATTTACGAGACAATAAAACGAAACTGGAGGAGGAAAACGAATGAAAAAACGATTATTTCATTCACTTGCGTTGTTGCTTGCCCTCACCCTAACTGCTTGCAACAACAATGATACTGGAACAATGGACACTTCTCATCAAGAAGAGGATTCCTCTGGGGCTAAGTCTGGGGAATACGCTGAGATTGGATCTGGTGCTAACCTTGTTAAATTCCCTGAAGACCTTGAAAAAGGGATCGTGTTTGCTACTTACGATCGAGGAGATATTCATGAAGACATCTATGTAAATAGTAAGGAAGCGATTGTAGCTGCACAGAATGGAGAGGAGCTTCCGAGCGGCACCGTTATTACTCTTGTGGGATATAAGGATGGAGAGCTCGATCAATATTTAGTGATGGAAAAGCGTACCGGGTGGGGTTCCCAGTACTCGCCGGAAGAACATAATGGGGAATGGGAATACCAGGCATTCACTCCTGACAAAGAAGTGAGGCCAGATAATATTGGCCGTTGCTTTTCCTGCCACGCAAATCAGGAAAGAGATGACTATATGAATTCGATGGATCAGATGAAAGAGTTTGATTTAGGAGACATTTCACAATCAAAAAATAGCAGTTCAGAAACCCCAATCGCTGCTATCCCTACAGAGCATTGGAAGGTAAGTGAGATATCTGATCATTTGAATGATTCTAAGGATGTAAATAAAGAAGAAAGTAATTTAAAAAATGAAGAAAAAGCGAAAAAAATTCAGGCCGTTCTTTTGAAGATGTATTTACAACAATATAAAAGCTAAGGGATTTGTTTCATTAAAAGATATTTCCATACACATATAGGAAATATTATCCAGAAGTAAACATTCGATGGAAAGAGGTGCATGCATTGAATCGAAAGATGTTATTCAAGTTAGTAAATGACCTTGCGATGACAGTTCTTATGTTAATAGCAATGGCTTACTATATTACCGGAAATATGATCCATGAAGTCGTTGGAGTTGTTGTGCTTATATTATTTATCGCCCATAACCTTTTAAATCGACGTTGGTATAAAGCGATTTTAAAGGGAAAACATAATATACCGCGCATTCTACAAATAGGAATCAACCTACTATTTCTTGTAACCATGGTTTTGATGATGATAAGTGCTGTGTTGATTTCCAGTGATTTATTTCCCTTTATTCCTATAAATAACGACATGACGCTACGGCAAATACATGTTCAGACTGCTTATTGGGGATTTATCATCATGGCAGTACACATAGGATTATCATGGGGAATGATTATCAATTCAGTACGGAGGATGACGGGAATCACCGGTACTAGCCATATTCGCACCATTGCGTTGCGTATTTTGGCGGTATTAATTGTTGCCTACGGGGTGCATTCTTCCATCGAGGGAGAAATGGGTTCTAAGCTATTCACTTACAACCCATTTGGGTGGTTCAATGATGATTCCACTATAAGGTTCTTGATTGACCACCTATCTATCATGGGAATCTATATTGCTGGGACACATTATGCTTTGAAATTCATTCAGAGGCAGGAGAGAAAAGCAGTTCAAAAAAACTGAAATAACTTTAGAAGTGAAGGGTGGGGATTTTAATGAAGAAGACCGTTCAACGGATATTGTTAACATTCATAGTATCTTCATTGTTTTTAACGGCTTGCAATAGTAGGACCAATGAAGAAAACACAAGCAACGAAAAAAATTTGACTATCCATAGTAGCAAACAAGAAGTGACAGCTGATGAATCAAACAATGGGGATAGCCAAGATTCTACACGTGATAATGAAGGGTTAGATGGTATGGAAGATATTAGAATAAAATTAACATTTAACAACGGAGAAGTCATTGTCAACATGTATGATAATCCAACAAGTAAGGATTTTTTATCATTACTCCCCCTTACATTAACATTTGAAGATTATGCAGGAACGGAAAAAATTAGTTACCCATCAAATAAATTATCTACTAAAGAGGCGCCATCAGGAATGGACCCTACAATTGGAGACTTCACTTATTTTGCTCCATGGGGGAATTTAGCTATATTTTATAAGGACTTTGGATATTCAAATGGGCTTATTAAACTAGGGAAAATTGAATCTGGAAAAGAAAACTTTGAAAATGTTCATGGTGATTTCACAGTTCATATTGAAAAAGTCGATTAAAGGAAGAGGTTTGGAGGAACTTTTTTGCAAAAACAAAATAATTTACTCATCTTTATATTAACCATCGGTGTTTTCGGAATCATCAATACTGAAATGGGGGTAATCGGCATCTTGCCTTCCATTGCCGATCACTTTCATGTCAGCATCTCAAAAGCAGGATTGCTTGTGAGTCTTTTTGCCCTTGCTGTAGCTGTATCCGGTCCAACCATGCCGTTATTATTTTCGGGGATGAACCGGAAGAAGGTCATGCTACTTGTGCTAGGTGTTTTCGTTTTGGGGAACATCGTATCCATATTTACAACTAACTTTACCCTTGCATTAGTTGCCCGTATAGTTCCAGCCTTTTTTCATCCGATTTACTGTTCACTGGCTTTTACCGTAGCGGCAGACTCCGTCAGCAAGGAGGAAGCACCAAAAGCTGTTTCTAAAGTTTTTATCGGAGTATCCGCTGGAATGGTAGTCGGTGTACCCATCGTAAGTTTTATTGCTAATGCCGCTTCGATTGAAATGGCGATGGCATTCTTTGCTATTGTTAATGCGATTGTATTTCTTGCTACATTGATTTTTGTACCATCCATGCCTGTTGAGGAAAAACTTTCTTACGGAGCGCAATTATCCGTATTAAAAAAATCGATTACATGGCTTTCCATTGTGGCTGTCATTTTATTGAACTCAGCCGTATTTGGAGTTTATAGCTACCTTACTGAGTATCTGAAAACTGTTACGAATATGTCTTCGAACACAATCAGTTTAATGTTACTCATTTACGGTGGTGCCAATATTATTGGAAACATCGCGGCAGGGAAGCTGCTTACTAAAAATGCGAACAAGTCTGTAGTGATTTTCCCTTTTGCATTGGGAGCAGTTTACATCATATTATTCTTATTTGGACAGTTCACCATACCTATGGCCATCCTTACATTAATTTGGGGGATTTTAGCTGGTATAGGGGGTAATATCAATCAATACTGGATCATGTCTTCAGCCCCCGAATCTCCTGATTTCGCTAATGGACTATTTTTAACAGCGGTTAACCTGGGAACGACAATTGGAGCTGCAGCAGGTGGATTATTCATATCAGAGCTGGGTACACAATACGTGGTATTCGTGGGTTTACTATCATTGTTATTAAGTTCGGTAATGATTTTCCTAAGAAACTACAAATTTACTCCTACACAACAACTTTCCTGAGTATGAAAAGGCTAGGTATGCACACTGCCTAGCCTTTTCAGCGATTAAGAATAACCGAATCATTTCAGGATTGCTGGAAAGAGGATAGATTGATGTTTCAATAACTTTAGAAATGCATGTAAACTACCCTGCCCTAAAATGCCATAAGAAAAAGCTGCCTTAAAGACAGCTCTGCTCGTAAACTATTAAACTGATTAATCTTGTTCATCAAATTCATTGAACCACTACCACTTATCGACCTTACGGAATTATTATCCATTTAAAAAACCAATTGAATCAGCATCATATAGACAACCGTTCCCCCCGCTATCGAGAGGAGCATCATTTTCTTCCAAACGTGAAGCAGGGCAACTACCGCCACCCCAATGAATTCAGGGATGCCATGACTTCCGGATTGCAGGCTTACATCCTTTAAACAATAAATGATTAAAAGTCCAATTACCGCGGATGGCAGCATTTTACCGAGATACTGTACATACTTCGGTGTGGGTTTACCTGATGGGAAAATGATGAACGGAAGAAACCTTGTAAGCATTGTGCCTAAAACAACCATCGCGATTGTAATGATTTGCTGCGTTAAAGTCATTGTCATATGGTTCTCACCTCAACTTTCTCTAACGGCTTTCTAAGTAAGGAAAGTACCCCCAAAATGGCAAACATGGCAGGGATAATGAAGTTGCTTCCGCCAAATATAATAAGGCAGACAGCTGAAAGGCCAAGCCCAGCAAGGGCACTATGATGGTTTTTCTCTTTCATCCATTGTTCAATGAAAATCACGACAAAGAGAGCCGTCATAACAAAATCGAGTCCTTCTGTATTGAATTTGACAAAAGAGCCAAAAATGCCGCCAATCGCTGCTCCTATTACCCAATAGCAATGATTGAGCAGTGTCACGAAGAACATGAACCAGCCCTTATCAACATCCTTCGGTACATCAACGGTACAATTGATGGAAAAAGACTCATCGCAAAGCCCAAAAATCAGATACAGCTTTTTCTTACCGGTCCCCCTATATTTATCAAGCATGGATATGCCATAAAACAAATGCCGTGCATTCACCATTAAGGTTAGAAAAAGGGCGTTAATCGGATTGAACGCGACAAGCAATAAATTGGCTGCAATAAACTCCATCGATCCTGCAAATATCGTTAGACTCATCAATATCGGGTAAATCGCGCTGAATCCTAATGAATTCATAAAGATCCCATAAGCGATGCCTAAAAATAAAAAGCCTGCCAAAATGGGCACTGTGTACGGAAAAGCCGCACGAAATGCTGGTATCAGTTGAGTTCGTTTATTCATATATATCACATCCTGATGGCTAAATTTATTTAAACTTAACATACAAAATCCGTACAAAAAACAAGTTAATTGTATGGATTACAATTAAAATAAAATTCCCCCATTTTATCAAAATGGGGGAGTCTGATAGGCTAATCACCTTATATTCTTTAAAAGCCGACCGTTTCAATATTAGAATTCCATACAAAAAATGATATGATTGTATGGAATAAGACTAGGAGAGGTGAAGTATGCCAGTAAATTCATTTGACAATTATCCAATGTCCTGGAAACCTGATAAGAATGCATTAAAGCGTCCCTTTTATAAATCTCTTGCATCATTACTTGAACAAGATATAATAAATGGTTTTTTAGCACCTGGAACCAAGTTGCCCCCTCAACGAGAATTGGCAGATTTTCTTGACTTAAACTTCACCACGATTACCCGATCCTACAAATTATGCGAGGTAAAGGGATTGATATATGCCGTTACGGGAAGCGGAACCTTCGTGGCTCCCAATGCCACTCGTTCGATAACCATTTCCGCGGATAAAACGGCAAACAGCATCGATCTTGGTTTTGTGGCATCTTTTGAGCAAACCAATGATATCGTTTCAGAAACTTTACAAAAAACCGTCAACAAAAGTTATTTGGAGCAGCTGCTGAATTACAATGATCCGACTGGTATTCCACATCAAAAAACAGCAGCTCTAAACTGGATGGAATCTTTCGGCATTCACGCGGATCAGGAGCATATAGCCATCGTTTCCGGTGCCCAAAATGCATTGGCTATTGCCCTCGCTGCCTTGTTTGAGCCTGGTAATAGAATTGCAACCGACTTATACACCTATTCAAACTTTATCGAACTGGCAAAGATGTTTCATATTAAATTAGTGCCCATTTCCGGGGACCAGTTTGGAATGCTGCCAGATGAACTTGAAAAGCAATGTTGTCAAACAAATATTGACGGCATATTTCTGATGCCCTCTTGCAACAATCCAACCACAATCATGATGTCGGATATTCGAAAGCAAGAATTGGCAGCGGTCATCCGAAAGCATCGTTTAATTTTGATTGAGGATGATATTCATGCATTTCTGACGGCAGGCATTATCCCCGACTACCGGCAGCCGATGTTCCAGTTGCTTCCGGAACAGAGTGTTTATATTTGCGGCACCTCTAAGTCCATATGTTCCGGATTAAGAGTTGCCTATATGGTTTATGGAGAAACATTACGCGAGAAAATTTCCCAGGCCATTTTCAACATAAATGTAAAGACCTCTTCTTTTGATGCAGAGGTTATAACAGAGCTAATCCTATCAGGAAAGGCCCATGAAATTGTTTCTCATAAGAAACGGCTTGCACAGACTGCAAATGATATTTATTCGGAATATTTCCCCTTAAGAAACGATGTCGGACATCCTCTCAGTCTATATCGCTGGCTTCCAATTAAAGGGCATAACGATGCGTTACAGCTGGAAACCGATTTAAAAAGGCGCGGCATTCGGGTTTTTCATTCCAATCGTTTTCAAAGCGGGCAGACCACCCCTGATATGTATTTGCGCATTGCACTTTCTTCCACAAACTCATTCGATGAGTTAAAAATAGGATTAGGTATATTAAAGCAGTATCTAAGCTGATTTAAGTCTAGTAAAAAAACATTCTAGTTGATTCGATTGGAAGGTGCGAGACTGCTGCGAGAAAATCGAGAATTAGGGAGACCCCTCAGGCGCAAAAGCGCCGAGGACGAGCCACCCGCCGAAAGCGAATGCCTAGAGTGGAAATAAATGTTCAAGTTTTGACAACTTAATTATTATCGAGTTAGTCTGCAAATCTCCGGAATGTTCTCACCCCGGACCATATAAATGAAGACCCGCTTATCCTTCATTAATTTTCACTTTTCGATATGGAATGAAACCTTATTAGATTGAAGAATTTGCGACACTCCTGCCGAATAACTGGCTAGCCGAGATCCCACAGCCGCTTGCGGTAATGAGGCTTGGCAGACAATCGGCGGAAAGGGAGCGGATTTCTGAAATCAACTCCGAACGTTTTTTAATAATTGCAGACAGACCCAATTATCTACAGTTCGAGCCCGACCAATAATGGACGGGCTATTTTATGCTTTTTTTAGCAGAAGCCGCTCTTTCCCGCCTTAAAAACAACTACTTCCAATAATGATTAAGAGTATAAACAAAACGACTATTAAGGCGAAACCTCCACCAAATCCAAACCCGCTGTCAAAACCCTGTTCACAACCTGACATATAGAAACATCTCCTTATTTTTAATGAGGAATAAATGGGCTATATCATCTTATGCTCCAATCAGGAAAATGACAGCAACAGTCTCCATCTCCAAGGTGGTAAAGTTACATTTTAAGTTGACATTCACGAATAAGTTATCCATGTTTAACCTCTGCAATTTTATTTGAACTGGACAACATTCATAAACATAAGATGGAAAATACAATTTCATTCATTTCGATCCTAAATGATAACTATAAACTGTACTGAAAGAGGAGATGTTTTTGTATCCGAATGATTATTATTATCGAGTAAACAACTGGGAACCTATTTTATATATGTTGCACCAAAGTTTATATGCTGAAGAAATGGTATGTGCTATGAGCAGTGAGCTTTTCCATATACCAGAAACCAAAGATTTAAAAGGAAGTCGCGAGATGCATAACCACCTAATCCCCGCATCCTATCACCGTGTAACCGCAGTGGAGTCCGCCCAAAGGCTAAAAAATGGTGAGCAACAGCAAACCATTGTAGAAACAATGACAGCTTGTATAGTGAATGCTGAAACCCAAGATAAAAAAGTACGTGAAGGATTAAAGATAATGGAGGAAAATGCAAGCCCTAATTATATAGCCTTCATTAAAGTGATTATCAAATGGCAAGAACAAGCAGAATCCTATTTAAATCAAGCAAAAGAAGCTTTACGATCTATGGGGGTTTCATTTCCTGTTGGAAGTGAACAGCAGAATTATTAAGATATTATGATTCTACAAAAATTCATTCAAGGGTTATATCCCACACCTTCGCTTGACCGAACTGTAAGAAGTTCGGTTTTTTCTGTATAAGCCAAGCTGACACCACCCGCAATAAATACTTCAAACACAATTGAAAAAGCTGCCTTTAAAGACAGCTCCAATCATAAGCAAAACTCCATTATAAAGTGAATGTCCCACCATGATAACAATAGTAGTTTTCAGCTTGTAGATCCTTAATCTTTCTTAAAGACTGTTCTGCTTTCTCGACATTTAAACAAAAGTGCGGATTGGCAATGAGCAATTCATGATTCTCTATAACAGCTGCATCACCTGCTATTACAGTTTTTAAACGTGGAAAATATAATGAAATATGACCTGAAGTATGTCCCGGTGTTGTTACTACTCTACATTCGTTATCCAAAATCCAATCACCATCATGTACCTTTTCATCAATTGAAACATGCTTTAAATTCTTTAATTGTTGGATAAACCATTTCCCGAATTCGATTTCTTGAATTGGCATATTTTCCAGCATTTCTTCGGCTTGAACCAATCTCTCTGACTTCATTTCACCACTAATATATTTTGCCTCCACTTCACTGGCGATCAAGTTAATGTGAGGATACCTTTCCTTGAAATCATATAAGGAGCCTATATGATCAATATCATAATGAGTAATGATTATATTCCTTAAATTCTTCATGTCATAACCATTTTTAAAAATTTCATTTTCAATGAAAGGTAAAAAATTTGGATACCCTGTATCGACCAAGGTTAGTTCATTCTTTGAAATAATCAAGCTAGGATTAATGTGATTTTTTTGTCCATTAAATTCAAATTCAATTGGCAGTTCCATTATCTTCATTTTCCTCCCACACACCTCCCGTTTTATTCTATATATTCTTCAACTATTTATTTTAACCTTCCCCTTTAATTGCAAGGGTGTTAGTCCATTAAGAAACCCAGTATGGAAACAACGAATAGAAATAATGAGACAACAGCAACCTCAAAAAACCTCCTTTTCTATCTTTTTGAGGTTCCTCTATTCCAGTTATCAACAAAACCGAACACTTCCGGTAAATAGCTGATAGGCATATAAAGCAACTATTATTCTGATGAAGTTCGCCTTTAAGGATTCAAGTTCAAAAAGGGTACAATATTAGAGATTGGGTAAGGTTTCAAGATCTATGCATTTGACCATTTTTGTAAGTGAATGTATAGTTTCCTTCTTTTTTCAATAAAATCGGCAAGTACTGTGAAACCATCTCAGCAATTCCGAGATTAAGCGGATGGAGTATCCAATCAATGGATTTCCAATCAAGAATGCCTTCCCGCGTTTTTTTCGGTGTTTCATAAGTTAAATCCTCATCCGCCATATACAAATATACATATATTCCATCCAATTCACCTTCTGGAGTCTCCCAGTTTACGGTTCCTTTAGAAAAAAAGGACTCTACCTCTATCCCCGTTTCCTCAAATACCTCACGCTGCGCACCCATATCAGGTGTTTCACCTTTCTCGATTTTGCCCCCCACCCCATTCCAGACACCCATAATTGGAGCTTTCTCCCGGTTAAGCATGAGAAGTTCATTATTCTTCTTTACAAAACAAACAGTATACTTAAACATTAAAAAAAGAACCCCTTTATCGTTAGTTCGTGCCACATCATGGCTAAGCTGGTTAATGGGAGTGAAGTAAAAAATACTTAACACATATAAATAAGAAGGATCATGACCAAACATCCCGCACTTCCACTGCCTCCAATGTATTAACACATTCTCAAATTCTAACAATGAAAATGGAATCCGTAAACGCTCTCCGTCATCACTCGAGGGTTTGAGTGATATATTCGTGAGTTTGATTGATATATTTGTGAGTTTGGGCGATATATTCAAGAGTTTGAGTGATATATTCGAAAGTTTGAGCGATATACTCGAGATTTTCGCTGTTTTACTCGTGTATTCGCACTTTACTCGTGAGTTTGAGCGATTTACTCGTGAGTTTTGCTATTTTACTCGTGAGTTTCGCTATTATACTCGTG
>NZ_JVPL01000257.1:0-337 GCF_001054655.1 Bacillus sp. 220_BSPC | reverse complement strand
TCCAGTGTGACGATCGTCCGGGTTCCATCATCCAGCTGACCGACAATATCCGCCGCTCCCAGGAAAATATCGGCCTGAACCGTTTTTGCTGATGCCAAATCCGTATGATCCACCTCGGCTGTCTTCCCCATTTCCGTCAATGCTTTCTTCACATTCATCTCCATGATGAAGCTGCTTCCCAATCCATTTCCGCACACTACCATGATTTTCTTCATATAAATCTCTCCTTTTTTTATCCTACGTGCATTTCCAATTTAGATTTGATTTCAGGGATGCTCATCATGTTCTCCAGTGTGACGATCGTCCGGGTTCCATCATCCAGCTGACCGACAATATC
>NZ_JVPL01000256.1:0-15879 GCF_001054655.1 Bacillus sp. 220_BSPC | reverse complement strand
GTCTTTAACTCGGTTCGAATGAGTCCAGCCTACGGTTTTTTCTTAAAACAACATTCCAGTTGATTCCAGAAATCCGCTCCCTTTCCGCTGCCTGTCTGCCAAGCCTCCTCGGCACAAGCGCCTGTGGGGTCTCGGCTAGCCAGTGTTTCGGCAGGAGTGTCGCAAATTTCTTCCATCCATTGAGGATTACAGTTATAAAATCATGAAGGATAACCTAGTCTTAAACTCGGTTCGAATGAGTCCAGCCTACGGTTTCTTCTTAAAATATTTATTCCAGTCGATTTCAGAAGTCCGCTCCTTTTTCGCTGACTGTATGGATCATGGAGTATAAACAAGTTTTAAAACAAGGTTGAGGGTGAGACACTTCCGAATCTCCTAGACAAATAGAAAACGACTCATTTCTGAGTCGTTTTTTTAGGTTCGTTTCAATTCAAGTCTCTGGGCTACCAAAGAAAGGCTATAGTTAACTATGAAATACATGAGAGCCACCAGGATCAAAATCGGTATTAAGTACTTTTGACTTTGTCCATATATGATTTGACCATGATGCGTCAGCTCCGGTAAAGAGATGACAACAGCTAAAGAGGTGTCCTTTAATAAAGAAATGAATTGGCTGACAATAGGAGGAACCATGCGGCGCAGCGCTTGGGGCAGAATAATATGTATCAATGCCTGTGTATAGCTCAAACCTGATGAACGGGCAGCTTCCATTTGGCCTTTATCAATGGATTTTAGCCCACTTCGAATGACTTCAGAAAGCATGGCTGACTCGAAAATTGTCAAGGCAACTATGGCTGCTGGAATGATTTCCAGTTTAATCCGTATCTCCGGCAAAGCAAAATACGTAAAAAATATGATTAATAACAGAGGCAAATTACGTACAGTTTCTACAATCAAAGCTAATATTTGTGATAACACCGGCACTTTTGCGTATCGTATTATACCTACAAGACCGCCAATAATGAAACTTAGAATAATGGATATAAAAGCTACCTGGAGCGTTACCCAAAATCCTTCTAATAAAAACTTAAGATTATCTGGTGTATAGGCACCTGCAAAATCCATATCTTATACCTCCCTCAATTACTCTTAGCCAGACGTTTTTCCAAATAACCAACGCCAAAACTTAAAGGAATGGTAAGAATTAAGTAAAACGCTGCCACGAAAATGTACACATCAAACACGACAAATGTCCTTGAAGAAATCAAGTCCCCGTGGTACATAAGATCGAGTCCTGCAACAACGGCCAAAATGGAAGAATTCTTTACTAGATTGATAAATTGGTTTCCTAAAGGAGGAATGACTATTTTAACGGCCTGCGGCAGAATGACGAGCCTCATTGCCTGTCCATAAGTCAGACCTGATGAACGGGCAGCTTCCATTTGACCCTTTGGCACAGAAAGTATGCCTGCTCGAATTGCCTCAGCTATGAAAGATGAAGTGTAAATGGTCAAGGCCAATGTACCGGCGTATAGCCCGCTTAGTTTAAGACCGAGAAAGAAGAAAAAGGTAATGATCAATAACGGGATGTTCCGAATGAACTCAACATAGGCGGTACCCAGCCAGTTTAGTGGCTTTAATGGTGCAATCCGCATGATGGCAATTAGCACACCAAGAATCAAACTCGCTATCAACGCGACCAAACTCGACATGATCGTATTTTTAAAGCCTAATAAATACATATCCAGATTCTCTGTTAAAATGGAGAAATCAAGCACGGCATACACTCCTTTAACTAGTAAGGATGAGCAAAACGCTCATCCTCACAGACAAATGTTCAAATGTTATTTAAGGTCAACTTCCCATATCCATTTGCTGAAATGTTTAATGTTTAATCCATTTATCATGGATTTCATCGTACTTGCCTGAATCTTTAAGAGACTTAAGGGCTTTATTCAACTCTTCAACAAATTCAGCATTTCCTTTTTTCACGGCAATACCATAAGGTTCTTCCGTAAATGTACCGCCAACAAGCTCATAACTCGGATCTTCATCTGCCATTCCATAAAGGATGGAATCATCCGTTGTCAATGCATCCCCTTGTCCGGATTTAAGTGCAGCGAACGCTTCGGAATAGTTTTCAAATTCAAGCACTTGTGCTTCAGGAGCTTTTTCACGGATATTTATGGAAGAAGTAGAGCCTTTGACAGCCAATACCTTTTTCCCTTTTAAACTATCAATACCCTTGATATCGCTGCCCTTTTTGACCAACAAAGATTGTCCGGCGTCGAAATAAACATCTGTGAAGTCTACTTCTTTTTTACGATCTTCCGTGATTGTCATGGTCGCTACAATCGCATCGATATCACCATTATTCAATAAGGCCATCCTGGTTTTAGAAGTCACTTCTTTAAATTCAACTTTAGTCTCATCACCAAGGATTTCTGCTGCAAGAGCTTTAGCAATATCAATATCAAAGCCTTCAACCTCTCCAGTACTAGGATTCTTCAAACCGAATAGTCTTGTATCATTTTTCACCCCAAAAACGATTTTATCCTTTTCCTTCACTTGTGCGAGAACATCCTTTTCTTTGTCTTTGCCTCCACCCTCTTCAGCTTTGTCTGAATCGTTCCCCCCGCCGCATCCAGCTAATAAAATGACAGCCAGTAAGGATAGCAAAGATAATTTTAACCATTTCTTTTTCTTCAACATGTAATTCACCCCTGTTTTTTTAATGATTTAATATACGGCTAAGGAATAAACGAGCCCTCTCTTCACGAGGATTGGCGTAAAACTCAGCCGGTGATGCCTCTTCTAAAACCCTGCCTTCGTCCATGAATACGATTCGATCCGCTACTTCACGGGCAAATCCCATTTCGTGCGTGACCACCACCATCGTCATACCTTCATGGGCAAGTGCTTTCATTACATCCAGTACCTCGCCAATCATTTCTGGATCCAAGGCTGAGGTAGGTTCATCAAATAGCATGATTTCAGGCCCCATTGCCAAACCTCTGGCAATCGCTACCCGTTGCTGCTGTCCACCTGAAAGCTGAGAAGGAAATGAATTCGCTTTATCTCCAATCCCCACTTTGTCCAAATACTTCAGTGCAATCTTTTTCGCTTCCTCTTCGGATTGCCCCAGGACTTTCCTGGGAGCAAGCATGATATTCTCGAGCACTGTTTTATGGGGATATAAGTGAAAATGCTGGAAAACCATACCGATATTCCGACGAAGTTTGTTTATGTCCGTCTTTTTATCCGCTACATTTAGACCATTAATTGAAAGGGAACCTTGCGAAATGGTCTCTAGACGATTAATGCATCGAAGCAGTGTACTTTTTCCTGATCCGGAAGGTCCGATGACCACTACCACTTCCCCTTTTTTGATTGTTAGATTAATTTCTTTCAATACATGGAAATCGCCATAATACTTATTCACTCGGTCAAAAACTATCATAATTAGCCCCCTGCCCAAAACTGAAAATTTATAATAATCAGAATTCTAAAAGCGTAATATATCACTCTTTTAACTCGAAACAAATCTTATGTATAATCCTTTCTTCAAAAATTATTTCCCAATATTTCATAATTCATTGTGAAAAGTCCATTTTTATTGTTATTTTAAACTAGTAATTCAAATAATATATTCAATATTCACATTTTTTATTATATATAATATTTCTTAAAATTACCATATAAACTTTAAATTGTTAAAAACGATATCATATTTCATGATATTATTGCTATATTTCATAAAACTGGTAAATTCAAACTGATATCCTACAAAAAAAATCCCTCTTTTTGTAAAAAAATCTTTTATTTCCCGAAAACTGAATATGCTTTTAATAATACAAAAAGACAGCATTTGCTGTCTTTTCGTATTACTCCTTTATCGCATCTTCAAATGGTGCTGAATACAAACCCCTTGGCGCCAGCATATCGGTATCTGATTCATGAATTTCCCCATTGTGGGTATATGGACCTACTGGAAAAAAGTCAAACAAATCACTTTCCTTATGTATGATCAAGAAATAATCGTATAAATCATCCATAAGTTCCTGATGCTCATCTATTTTCATGATTTCACCACATTCATCAATTTCAAAGTTTTCATTAATCGCATCTTGAAGTTCCTCATTATTTGAATACGCGATATAAAAATCGACATCTCCGCACTCCATGCATAGCAAGAGTTTTTCTTCCAGTGCTTCTTCAAAGGTTTTCAGGACGATTTCCTTTAGTATGGCATCAATCTTTCCAGGATTAATCAATTTAATTTCAGTCTGGAACACAAAACCCCTCCAATCAAATACTGGCATTAAAATACCAAACACCAGTTTAATAAGCTACAATTTAATATTAAAATGAAATTGTTGAAATATTTCATCAACACCTAAATTAATGGCATAAGTTCATAAACCGCGATGGGTACCTAGCCCAAGATTTGGTCATAAAGGGCAATGCCGATAATTTGGCTGGATCACGACCTCCGATTAGTGTTTATAATAAGTTTGCCCACATAATTAGAATCATAATCTTCTATAATACAAAGAAAAAGATGATGGGAAGCGTAATCAGGCTTAATGATGTACTGATGAATGTAGCACTTGAAACGAATTCAGGCTCCGTGTTGAATTGGAGCGCATACATCGTAGTGTTGGCCGCTGTTGGCATGGCAGCTACGATGATCATGATATGCCTGACCATTTCACCCACTGGCAAGGCGAGTGATAACAGGAAGGCAATTGCTGGTGAAACGGCAAGTTTAAGAAGAAGTGAAACTGATAGCTTTCGATAAGCAATTTTTTTCAGGGAAATGTTGGCCAGCTGCATTCCCAGTGTAATCATGATTGTTGGGATAGCTGCGTTTGCAACAAGATTAATAGCTTCCATAACCGAATTGCTTAAAGGTATGTTCACGAACTGAAATACTGTTCCTGCAATAGCTCCATAAACAATTGGCATTCGACAAACCGCTTTAATTGCTGTTTGAACTCCGTTTCCTTCAGGACTGCCCTTTGCTGCGAAATAAATGCCGATCGTGCACATCACTAACTGCTGTCCCACCATAAGGATGATTGCATAATCGAGTCCTGCGGCTCCGAATAACAGGAAAATGACGGGTGTACCGTAATTCCCGTTATTCATGAATGCCGATGCCAATATCATGCCGCTTGTTTCAGTGACTGTATAATTGCGAAAAAAAGATATAATGTAGACTACCAGTATGAGAGAAAGGCAAAGTACTATCGTGAATAAGAACAGGTAAAAATAATTAATCGTAAATTCTGCGGAATAAAAAGTCCGGAACACGAGAAAAGGTGACATTAAATATAATGCCATCGTGGAAATCGATTTTGTATCAAGATTAAACTTTTTCTGACCGATGAAACCTAAAACAAATATACCGAATATCGGTAATAGAACTCCCAAAAAACCCATGCATATCACCTTCATAATTCTAATGATTTTCTTCTAACAATATCAGTTTTATAATTATTTGTAAAAATTCTTTTAAATTCTTTTGATTACACTCATAAACCCCAACATAATTTGATTTTTCTTTATTTTCAGAAAACAATATTCAATTTCCCTAGACATATGATATATTGTTTATTATATTTACGTTAAAAAACGTAACATTAACACTTTTGGGTTATTAATATTATGAAGGGGTGTTTTTTTAGTGGATGTAAAATTCATGGAAATGGCCGTTCGACTTGCAAATGAAAATGTACTGGCTAAGAACGGAGGTCCTTTTGGTGCTATTATCGTAAAAGATGGCAAAGTCGTAGGCAGAGGATGTAATAATGTGACAACGGCCAACGATCCTACAGCGCACGCCGAAGTACAGGCGATTCGTGATGCATGCAGGAATCTCGACAGCTTCCAGCTTACAGATTGTGAAATTTACACTAGCTGCGAACCATGCCCCATGTGCATCGGTGCTATTTATTGGGCACGTCCAAAAGCCATTTATTACGCATGCACTAAAGAAGACGCTGCAGTTATTGGCTTTGATGATCACTTTATCTACCAAGAACTTGCCCTGCCAATGGAAAACCGCAAGATTAAAATGAAACAATTGTCTTTTAATGACCACGATTTACCATTCCGAACATGGGAAACCAATACGGAAAAAGTGAAATATTAACCGGTTATATATGGCCAAAGGGGTTATGAATATGAAAAAAAACTTGCTTAAAAGGAGAATTGACGTTGCAACAGGAAGAACACCTGCAGATTGCGTCATTAAGAACGGGCAAATCATAGATGTTTTCAATGGCGATATCTATACAGGCGACATTGCGATCGCCGATGGTTACTTTGCTGGAATTGGGCGTTATGAGGGTACTTCGGAAATCGATGCTGCAGGAAAATTCGTATGCCCTTCCTTCATTGATGGCCATGTTCATATAGAATCATCGATGGTCAGGCCTTATGAACTTGCAAAAATCCTCCTTTTACATGGTGTGACCTGCATCGTTGCGGATCCTCATGAAATTGCCAATGTTTCTGGCAAAAAGGGCATGGAATATATGATTGAACAATCCGATCAACTTCCTTTTGATTTTTACTTCATGATGCCCTCTTGTGTACCTGCTACGGAGTTTGAACATTCTGGTGCAGTCTTAAGAAGTGAAGATTTAATTTCCTTTTATCAAAACCCAAGAGTGCTTGGTTTAGCCGAAATAATGAATTTTCCCGCCGTTTCACATACAGATGAAGATATGCTGCAAAAAATATACGATGCAAACAGACTGGGCAAAAGCATCGATGGCCATGCAGCTGGATTATCCGAACAACAGCTCGATGTTTATCTAAGTGCAGGCATTAAAACAGATCATGAATGCACTACAGCGGAAGAGGCAAAAGAAAGACTGCGTAAAGGAATGTATCTTATGATCAGGGAAGGCACCGTCGCCAAAGATTTAATTAACCTGATTCCAGTTATTAATGAGAAGAACTCCCGCCGTTGTTTATTCGTCACCGATGACCGGCACCTAGATGATATAGTTTCTGAAGGAAGTATCGATCACAACGTTCGACTTTCCATAGAAACAGGTGTCCCGCCAATTACCGCCATTCAAATGGCGACCATTAATGCAGCGGAATGCTTTGGATTAAAGGAACATGGTGCAATTGCACCTGGATACAAGGCAGACTTCCTACTACTGGATGATCTTGATTCAGTCATCCTCCATTCGGTCTTCAAAGATGGAAAGCTTATGGTACAAAATAATCGATTGCTTAACTATCCAGCTGATGAGAAACAGGTTATTACCGACGGGTTGAAGCACTCTGTTCAATTTCATGAAATAACCGGAGATGATTTCGCGATACCTATTAAAAATGAGTTCGCTAATATTATTGAGATAACTCCAAACAGCTTGATTACAAAGCATTCGATTGAACCGGTCACACTTAATCATGATGGTCTATTATTTCAGTTCTCCGAACATGTTGATCATCTAAAACTTGCTGTTATTGAACGGCATCATATGACCAAACAAGTGGGCCTGGGAATCGTCAAAGGGCTCGGGTTGAAATCAGGAGCCATTGCCACGACAGTAGCCCATGATTCACATAATTTGATCATTGCCGGAACGAATGACCAGGATATGCTTCTGGCAGCTAAGGAAATCAAAAAAATGCAGGGTGGATTGACTGTAATCCAAAATGGAAAAATACTAGCCTCCCTTCCCCTTCCAATAGCTGGTTTGATGAGTGAATGCAATTATATGGATGTGGTCCATTCATTGAAGCACATCGATGAAGCCTTATTGAAACTCGGTTCTAACAGGCATTTCAACCCTTTTCTTACACTTGCCTTCTTGGCGCTACCTGTCATCCCTGAAATCAAACTGACGGATCAGGGTTTATTTTCCGTTTCTGAGTTTAGGCATATCCCCCTCGAAGCCTCAAAGCCAGTCGATTTAAATTAACCCGATAGTCGGGTTTTTTTTTTCATCTAAAAAAATTTAAAAAGAAAAAGGTTCCGACTCAACATAAAACGGGAAAAGGATATATGGGCATCATCTATGTTAAAATAATAATAAACACAAATCTTTCTTGGAGGAGATAAATATGGCAAAACATGATCAACAGAACTTCATTGGATACATAGGCACTTACACAAAAGGAAACAGCGAAGGCATTTACCGATTTACTTTAGATACAGCAGAAGGAAAGCTCAGCACACCGGTTCTTGCAGCAGAATTGACCGATCCGACTTATGTCGCCATCAGCCAGGACAAAAAGAATCTCTTCGCCATTTTAAAAGAAGCTGGCAGCGGTGGAGTTTCATCCTATTCGATTAGTGAAGATTCAGGTGAGCTTACCTTCTTAGGCAAACAACTGACACCAAATGGCTCTTCCTGCCATATAAGTGTCGACAGCAAGAAACAGGTTTTGGTCACTTCCAGTTATGGAGAAGGCGTGATTGAATCATATCCGCTTCATGACGATGCGACACCTTTGCCTGTATCATCAACTGTTCAACATGAAGGGCATGGACCGAATCAAGAACGTCAGGAAAAAGCACACACTCACTTCGCTGGTTTCACGCCGGATGAAAGGTTCATTGCTGTTGTCGACCTCGGAATAGATAAAGTAATAACCTATAAAATACATAATGGGGTTTTGGAAGAAGTAAACAGCTTATCTGTTGCTCCCGGCAGCGGACCACGGCATCTGACCTTCCACCCAAACGGTAAATTTGCTTATGTCATGGCAGAACTTGTACCAGAAGTGATTGTTTTGAGCTTCGATAGTCAAACCGGTAGTTTTTCTGAATTGCAAACGGTACGGACCGTCCCGGAAGATTTCAAGGAAAATAACCAAGGAAGCGCCATTCATATTTCTGATGACGGGCGATTCATATATGCCGCAAACCGCGGACATGATAGTATTGCCGTTTACGAAATCAATCAAGAAACAGGCAAACTGGCATTCGTGCAGCTGGTTTCCACCGAAGGACATTGGCCGCGTGATTTTTCATTGGACCCTAGCGGAAAATTTCTGATCGCTTCTAATGAACAATCAGGAAACTTGACACTATATGCCCGGAATGAGCATGACGGAAAATTAACATTATTGCAAAAGGATGTTCAAGTTCCCTTCCCTGTTTGCGTTAAATTCTTATAATTCATAATAAAAGAGGATTGAAGCTTTAACTGCAGCTTCAATCCTCTTTTTTATGCCCTACTTTAATTCCAATTCTCTGCCATTTCGGGAAAATCTATATATGGGTTACGATTACCCTGCATTTCATGTATAGCGAGGTTTCTATGTTTTTCATAAGTGCTGACGGGAAAAAGCCGATGCCATTCCAAAAGCAGTGCCAGGTCGATTTTGCCGCTATCGATGATTCCCTCATATCTGAGTAAAAAATACAAAGTTGCCCTCGCCACGATCCCTTTTCCGTATTCGGGCTCGAATTTACTTTCGTCTGATTTCCCGCAACCCGCTTTTATACCGGCAGCCGATCTTTCAGGGATATAATCCTCAAAATCATGGTATGGATAGTTACTCCGGCTGCTATTACACGTTGGTTCACAGGCGAACAGATGATGCAAATCCCCCCTCATCGGTTCTTTTTTATCGAACCATGATTGAGGTACTACATGTTCACAATTAACGAGAATATTCTCCGAATTTGTTGATTCAATACCTCTTGACAACACTTCCAGTATACGGATATCTTCCTCAATCACTTGTGCAGGATCCATCCCTTTACCGGAATACAGACTTTTCAGCTGGCCATTTTCCTGTAAGTCCACCCATGGGTAAACATGACGATGCGGTGAGTAGTTCAGCTGGTTTTTATGGGTTGCCACAAGTAGGTCCTTCAATCCTTCCCGGTCCAAGGAACCATCTTTGTAGTATGCCAGCTTAAGTTCCTGATCTTTGGTTTCATCATAGTATTCGCGGTTTTCATTGAAGTTGACTAGTGCAGCCATTGCCATTTCCCGTTCTTTTTCAAGTACTTCAAAACTATACTTCATCCACTCATCCCCCCGCTTCTATTAAAAACCTAACTTTTACCATAATAAAAGCTTAATAGAAATAGACCGAAAAAAAAAGGTGCTTTAGAAGTGTCTAACGAAGAATTTCAATAAAATGGGTAAGGATTTTCGCTGTCATTCCCCAGATTACCCGACCATTATATAAGTAAAAATACTCTTCCATCTGTTTTGGCTGCCGTTTATAATTCTCCCCGCCAACGACTAAATCATGGGGGAAGTTTGCATGCGGTTCCACTTTATATTCCACATGATAAATTTCTGGCGGTTTTTCCATGAAAAAGGAAAGCGGGACCGTAAAAATGGTTTCTACCTCAGCTGGATTAGGTATTATCCGTTGATGGTTACGAACAAATCCTGCATAAGGATAGACAATCATCCCGAATGGAGATACCAAATAATCGATTGGAAAGACGTTTTCGATATCTTCTTTTCGCAAATTAAGTTCCTCATATGTTTCCCTTAGGGCAGCAGCCTGTTCATCATGATCCAGCTTGTCTATTTTCCCACCCGGAAAACATATATCCCCCGGCTGCCTCCTCAGTTTGTGTGAACGCTCTTCGAAAAGAACATGAATTCCATCTTCTTTCTCTATTAGCGGTACCAATACAGCATACTTTGAAAAATTCCCACTCCCTAAAATTTCAGGGATATGTAATGTTAATTTTTTTGTTATATCTTCATTATTCATGTCCCTCACCTCTTCTGCCGGATAATATAGATATTCTATCACTACTCCTTATCATTCCATTTTCGAACATCCGCTTTAACTAAGCAAGGAAAACGATTCCAAAATATCGCCTATAATTTCTATTAGATTCCTTTACCTCTTATTCTTCCTTGATCATAGACAAAAGCACCGTTCAAAGTTCCGAACGGCGCTAAAACTGACGTATCAGCCTCATTTAAAAAGCAAGTTATGTGTATCAACAGGCACATACATGAAATCGTTGAATATTCTGTTTTTTCATTTTATTTTTATAGTTCAGCTAACGTTCGCTTTACCGTCGCTATGATGAATGCAAAATCCTCTTCAGTTATACTAAGCGGGGGAGCAAGAGTCAGGATATTATTGAAACCTGCTACTGTATCGCCATTTTTCCCTATGATCAGCCCCTTTTCTTTGCATGAAGCAATGACTTTATTGATTTTGGAAAGTTCGATCGGCTGTTTGGTCAGTTTATCTTCCACTAGTTCAATGCCTACCAACAAACCTTTCCCGCGTACATCCCCAACATTGGGATGAGATTTGATTTCTTCAAACTCTTGCAGAAAGCGTAGCCCTAACTCCTTGGACCGTTCTATTAGTTTTTCAATTTCATATATTTCAATATTCTTCAAAGCGACGGCACAGGCAGCAGGATTGCCGCCAAATGTATTTACATGCCGAAAGCGGTCATAAACGTCTGAGCCAATATACGCTTCATAAATTTCACGTTTGACGGCAGTAGCTGATAATGGCAAATAAGCGCTCGTGATTCCTTTAGCCATTGTTACGATGTCTGGTTTTACATCATAGTTCATAAATCCGAATTTCTTACCAGTACGGCCGAACCCGCAAATGACCTCATCCGAAATGAGAAGGACACCATTTTTCTCACAAATTTCTTTGACACGTTTCATATATCCATCGGGCGGCATCAAAATTCCGCCCCCGGTGATGATTGGTTCCATGATGACCGCAGCCACCGTTTCGCTCAGCTCCCATGTAATGGTACGTTCAATTTCCGCTGCACTTTTTTCACCGCTTTCATCCTCTGGATTTCGGTAAGAATCTGGCGGTGATACATGAAGAAACCCTGGGGCGAGAGGTTCGTATTTATATTTTCGCTGTGCCTGCCCGGTAGCTGACAGGGCTCCCATTGAATTGCCATGATAGCCGCGATAACGCGAAATGAATTTATAGCGTCCATGTTCACCCTTTTGCTGATGATACTGCCGCGCAATTTTAAAGGCCGCCTCATTGGCTTCTGAACCGCTGTTAGAGAAGAAAATCACATAATCCCCACCAAGCCATTCATTTAATTTCTCCGCTAGCTTAATAGCCGGGATATGGCTATTCGTTAAAGGGGCATATGGAAGTTCCTTCAGCTGCTCGTAAGCTGCTTCAGCCAGTTCCGTGCGGCCATAACCGACGTTGACACACCATAAACCAGACATCCCATCCAGGAAGCGATTCCCATCAACATCCGTAATCCATGCTCCTTGCCCGTTTTTAATCACCATTGCACCAGGGGTGGGTTCAGCCCCTTTCATATGATGCCATACATACTTACCATCCATCGCTTTAAGATCCTGACCCTGTTTTTCAACCTGCATAAGCTACACTCCTCCTAAAATAATGTATAAAGGAAGGCCGACCACAAATTGCGCCGACCCCCTTTTTCCTATCAGTATCTTGCCGTTAACATTTTCTTTCTGGTGTAAAATTCCACGCCGTCTTTCCCATTGGCATGAAGGTCCCCATAAAACGAACTTTTATATCCGGAAAATGGAAAGAATGCCATTGGCGCGGGTACCCCAAGGTTAATGCCAAGCATACCTGCATCAATTTCTTCGCGAAATTCACGGATGGCTTTTGCACTATCCGTATAGAGGCAGGCACCATTGGCAAATTCGGATTGATTGGTCAATTCAATTGCTTCTTCAAGAGTATTAACTCGTACTATGGATAAGACAGGAGCAAAAATTTCATCACTCCATATTTTCATGTTTGTTTTTACATGATCAAATAATGTCGGTCCAACGTAATAGCCTTTTTCCTGATCGCCTTCATTCCTGCCATCACGAAGGAGGACAGCTCCTTCTTTTTCCCCGATTTCAATGTATTGTTCTGTTCTTTTTTTATGAGTATCACGGATTACAGGTCCCAGGAAAACGTCCTTATCCATTCCATTTCCAATCTTGATGTTATCCGCTGCAGCCTTTAATTTCTCAACGAGCGTATCTCCCACTTCTCCCACCGCAACAACCACTGACGCAGCCATGCAGCGCTCGCCTGCAGATCCGAAAGCTGCATTCGTTATGTTCGTTACCGCATTATCCAAATCTGCATCAGGCATGACGATCGAATGATTTTTCGCACCCGATAAAGCCTGGACACGTTTTTTATTGGCAGCGGCCGTTTTGTATACATACTCTGCGACAGGCTGGGATCCCACAAATGATACCGCTTTAATGTCTTCATGTTCCAATATCCCATTCACGACATCGTGGGCACCATGGACAATATTGACAACACCATCCGGAACACCGGCTTCTGTCAATAATTCCACGAGACGGTTGGCCAAAAGCGGTGTCCGTTCTGAAGGTTTTAAGATAAACGTATTTCCACAAGCTATTGCCAGCGGGAACATCCAACATGGCACCATCATCGGGAAATTAAACGGCGTAATCCCGGCAACGACACCCATTGGATAACGATACATGCCAGATTCAATGCCTGGGGAAATATCAGGAAGCTGACTTCCCATCATCAAGGTAGGGGCACCTGCTGCGAACTCCACGCATTCAATCCCGCGCTGAACCTCACCATATGCTTCTGTATAGCTTTTTCCGTTTTCGATAGTGACCAGCTTTGCAAGCTCATCCCAGTGTTCAATCAGTAATTGCTGGTAACGGAATAAGAAGCGAGCTCTTTTTGGAACGGCGACCTTTTTCCATTCTTTATACGCCTTTTTAGCAACCTCCACCGCTTGGTTTACATCTTCCTTAGTTGAAAGGGGTACGATTGCCAATGCTTCTCCTGTTGCCGGGTTAGGCACTTGTTCATGTTTCGAAGTTGTGGAATCAACCCATTTGCCACCGATATAATTTTTCAACGTTTCTACTTCATTGATAACTGTCATTAAATAAACCCTCCATTTCAACACGATTTCATAGTTTCATTATATTTTTCAAAACGACTTTTTACATTAGACGTTTTGTATAGTTTTTGATTCAATATTTGCACATATTGTTTGTTTCTGGCTTTCCCATATCCATCATAATCAACAACAGAAATTCACACTTCGCAAACGATGTATATTTTTCTTATTACTTTCCCTTTAATCAGCTGACTTCGCAGCCATCATTTTATAATGGAATATAGCTTTAGGTCTTGATGCTTCCCCTTGACGAACATTCCTTTTCTTATTATTCCCTCAAAAGACATACCAGCCTTTTGCATGACTCGCTCTGAACCTGAATTTTCAACGAAGCACCTTGCTTGTATTCGAACTAGGTTCATATTTTCGAAGCCAAAGGCGATTATCTTTTGGGCTGCCTCCGTCATCAAGCCACTCCCCCAATATTCTGGTGCAAGCACATACCCTATTTCCGCACTATGATGGTCAACCTGCCATGAAACAAAATCAATGGTACCAATCAACTTACCGCTTTCCTTGTGTTCTATGCCCCATGGAGCGATTTTCTTATCCTCATAATTTTGAAGGATAAATCGGATAAAATCTTTTGTATCACTTAGGGAACGATGGGCTTCCCATGTGACGTAACGGGAAACTTCATTGTTGGATGCATAAGCGAACATGTCTTCGGCATCATTCATGGTGACTTTCCTCATGATCAATCGTTTTGATTCCAGGGCAGGCAGCTGTCCATATATCTCTTTCACGTTCATGATTACACCCCATTCCATTGATTATTAGTATTATAGCAAGATTGGTAAGCAATCGCCTTTCCAATTGAAATATTATCGAAACTTACGTATAATTCAGAAAAAATATCCAGGAGGATAATTATGCCAAAAAGAAAACTCATAATAAGCCAAAATTTGAATGAAATCTTATTACAGAAGATCCAAGAATTGATTCCCGAGTGGACTGTTATCACAGGGAGATCTCCGGAAAAATGGAGAGATCATATTGCCGATGCAGAAGTGATCGCAGGCTGGAAAGCGGAAATGTCTGTATCGATCGCTGCAAGCGATGTTAAATGGATCCAGACATGGAGCGCAGGAGTGAATGCTTTACCCCTGGAAAATTTAGAACAAATGAATGTTCAGATTACAACTGCAAACGGCGTTCATGCGTATCCCATTTCAGAGACTATTTTCGCGTTAATGCTTGCCTTAACAAGAAAAACAGATACATATATTAAGCAACAGCATACAAAGACCTGGCATCACGCACATATGAAGCAGGAAATTCATGAAAAGACCATAGGAATCATCGGTGTCGGGAAAATCGGAAAGGAAACCGCCAAAATTGCCAAGGCTTTTGGCATGACCGTATTAGGGATGCGCCATTCCGGTGAATCAGAAGAATTTGTAGATGAGATGTTCACACAAAAACAATTGATTGATCTTCTTCCTAAGTGTGATTATATTGTCGTGACATTACCTTTGACCCCAGAAACAAGGAATATGTTTGGTAAAAACGAATTCAATTTAATGAAGCGCTCCGCATTTTTCATTAATATAGGAAGGGGAAACCTCGTCATTCAAAACGAATTGATTCAAGCGCTTAAGGACAAAGATATTGCAGGTGCTGGTCTTGATGTGTTTGAAACGGAGCCACTTCCTGAGAATAGCCCTTTATGGGAGTTGAACAACGTAATCATCACGCCGCACACATCCGGAAATACGGAATTTTACGACCAAAGGCTAATTCAGGATATTTTCATCCCAAATTTAAAGGACTATCTAAATGGTAAAACACCTTCAACAAATTTACTTGATTACAAAAAAGGGTATTAAGAATTGTTCATTTTCTGTATACATTAATAATCTTCCCTTGTTAGCTTGCAGATTCCGACATTATCTGTTATATTTAAAAAGAATTATTTTTGTTCGGGAAGATTGATAAGTGAAAAACTTTTCGTCTAATGATTGAGCAAGGGTAGTAACACAATGTGTGGATTCACACTAGGAGGCAACAACAATGGAACAAGGTAAAGTAAAATGGTTTAACGC
>NZ_JVPL01000255.1:18979-36196 GCF_001054655.1 Bacillus sp. 220_BSPC | reverse complement strand
AGGAGGCTCCCGGACCGCCCGCGGAAAGCGAGTGCCTGGAGAGGAAATCAGCGTTCATTGTACAAACCATAAAAAACGGTAGGCATTGTTCCATTTATGGGCAATGCCTTTTCAATGTGTTTCTTTTCAAATGGATAGGATGAATGGGGAATTTGTATTGAAAAAAGAGTTATGCAGTAGGAATTAAAATTATTTATTATCAATGCAAGAAACTAATGGTATAATTTTGGCATATTGGTGTTTTCGTAATTAGGGGGAAGATGCATCATGGATACAGAAAAGATATTAAAGAATTTAGACAGGGTGACACCATTCTTTCAACCGATTTTCAGTGCAGATCAACATCAGGTAATCGGGTATGAAATTCTAGGGCGCTATGAGGAACAATCTGAATATAAAAGCCTTGGGCCATTTTTTCACGATTCTGCAGTGCCGGAAGAGTATAGGGTGGAAGTGGACAATTACGTACTTGAAATTGCCTTGGAGAGAATAAAAGACTATGGTGAAGATTTTCTTATCTTTATCAACAGAGATCCTAATTTGCTTATGCTGGATCATGGCGAAGAATTCATGGAGATTTTACATCGTCATTTTCAACCGGAGGAAATGCACCGGATCGTGTTGGAATTATCAGACACGATCAGTCCGGAAAACTTAGATCCTCTGCAGCATGTGCTTGCTTACTTTAAAACATATGGGATTAAGATAGCTTTAGATCATTTAGGACAAGATACGCAACTGGACCGAATCGCACAGATTTCTCCGAATATTTTAAAAGTTAACCTGGACCAGCTTCGCATCTCAGGTGGAGATGCCTATCAGGTCATCCTGTTTTCTTTAAGCATGCTAGCACGTAAAATCGGCGCCAACTTACTATTTGAGAACATTGAGTCCGAATACCAGCTTCGCTTTGCATGGAAGAATGGGGGACGATATTATCAAGGGTATTTCTTGGCGAAACCGGAAGGCGAATTCATTAATAAAGATTTACTTCGTGAAAAATTCCATCAAGAATGCCAGTCCTTCATTTCTTTAGAGACCAAGAAGCTTGAAGCCGTTTATCAAAAGACTTTGCAATTCAACGAGAATATGCAAAACTTCTTAAAACAGCATAAGCGGGCCGGCTCCCATGAAGAGTTTCTCGGAGTTTTGGCGAAAAAATTGGATTCAATATGTTTTCGTCTATATATATGTGATGAAGAGGGGTATCAAAAATCCCCCAATATCCTCCATAAGGACGGGCAATGGATAGTCCAACCGAGTTATATGAATAAAAATTGGAGCTGGAGACCTTATTTCCTCGAAAATATTGTAAAGATGCGTAACGAGAAAAAAGGAAGGCTATCCGATTTATACAGTGATATTGAAACGGGGGAGACCATTCGGACCTTTTCCTATCCACTGAATAATAAGGAATATATTTTCTGTGATCTTTCTTATAGTTATTTATATGAAAATGAAGCACTATTATAAAAAACGATTCATGAATATAATCGCTTTAAATGTGTAACGATAAGCAGAAATGATGCGCTTGGAGGAGACATATTTTGAGCACGTACATCTGGATTCTAATCATAATCGTTACAGTCATGGCGTTATATCTGCTCTTTTATACTTATTCTGTAGCAAGGGCACAGAAAGTGAAAGCCAGATATGATTCGACTATCGATGATTCAGTTAAGGAACATCCTTATTTAAAGAACCCGATATTCGTTTCTCTTTTTATTGGGACGATTTTGGTTGCCGGTTTTATTTTTTACTATGCTTTTCGATAGTTGTAAGAAGAAGATTTCAATATCATGAAATCTTCTTTTTTATTGTGAAAAATGGGCGATGGTTTCAAGGTCTAACGGAGAATGTGATTTTGTAGTTTGGCTTTGACCTGGACGGGTATTGAAAGACATAGGCAAAAATCCGAATCATTAGGAGAAATTCTATAACGAGGAGATGATTGTAATGAGTAAATATTTAGTTGCATGTCTTGCCAGCGTCCTTTTATTTTTAAATGGGGGGTTCACTGCTTCAGCGGAGGGCTTACATAGAGAGGAAGTACTATCTTTAGTACATGATGCCATGGAGAATCAACGTTCGATCAGCGAAGAAGTACGATCTAAGGAAGCGATTGAAGGAAAGTTGGATAAACATTTCACAGGTGATCTCATCGAGAAGTTCGTCCAAGCGAATGTAGTGAAAGTCGAAGGCGGTTATACCGCATTTGGTTCAGATTTCGCTCCGTATTATATCCCTTTCTTCAGTTACGATAAGAATACGGAAATTGTATATGGGAAAAACGGTGATGTCATTTATGTTCAGGAAGAATTCCAGGACAATGGGGACGGACCTGTATCGATGGAAAAACATGTTGAAGCAGTTACTTTGAAAAAGGAAAATGGCGCTTGGAAGGTAACGGATGTAAAGTATGAAAACAGAAAATAGAATTGGGGATTTTAAAGGAAGCTGAAATGAAAAAGTCTAGAGAAGGCCACAGCCTTCTCTAGACTTTTTGTTATATATTCAATTCTTTTTTTATTTCGTCCAATTCAAAACCAATAATGGCTTTCCCGTCGATGACGACCGTTGGTGTGGAATAAGCCCCGTATTTATTGGTTAGTTCTTTACGTGCATGCCCATCTGCTTTAATATCTTTTTCTTTGTATACTATATTATTATCATCAAAGAACATTTTCATGATTTTGCAGGGAGGGCAATCAGGTTGGGTATAGAGTGTAACGTCTTTCATTTCATTCCTCCATATATGCTTTAGTAGGGTTCACTTTTTCATTATAGAGAATGCCAAGACATTTGAATAGGGATAAACCTCAAGGATCGTTTACCGATTTTTCTCCTGTTTTACAAGATAGTCTATCAATCCCATGGAACAAACGTTCAAGTCCATGGCAATGATATCAAAAACTGGATGATCAGCAGTGATTCCTTTTTCGCCTAAATGAACAGCGACTTCCGTGAAAATATTTTTACTGGTTGCTGCCACTTGATCCTCGAAGCTAGCATATTCCCTATATGCCGATTTGGCAGTCTCCACAAATTTAGGCAGCCAGTAATGAAGTTGTTTATATACTTCCTTAGGGTTTTCCGATACGCCGTAATGGCCAAAATATATACGTTCGACGCCAATGCTTTCATACAATTCCGCTACAGCAAGCATCGCGTCGGGATTAAATTGGTTTGGCGATGTGGACGGTAAGTAAAATTCCAAACCTTCTTCATCGAGTTCACGATAATAGATGCCTACGGTGTCACCTGAAAACATCCCTTTTGAAACCGAATCGTATATGCTTAAATGATGGTTCGCGTGTCCTGGCGTATCATAAAAGGTCAACGTGGAAGTATCACTTGTTTTTAGGGATTCCCTATCTTGTTTAATCAGCATTTTTTCAAAAGGTATAGGTAATATCGGATCGAAAAGCTTGTTGAATTCTTCACCATAGACTGCTTTAGCCCCAGCGATCAAACGTGTTGGATCTTCTAGATGCCTTGCGCCTTTTGGGTGGACGATCACTTTGGCATTCGGACAATGCTGTAAAAAAAGTCCAGCTCCACCTGCATGGTCCAAATGAATATGGGTAAGAATGATATATGTAATATCTTCGAGGGCGATTCCCAAATGTTCGAGCCCCTTCATTAAGTGGGAGATGGAAGGGCTGGCGGAAGTTTCGACTAAGGTGATGTCTTCATCGGCAATTACATATGTTCCTGTACGATTTCTTCTATCCAAATCAAAACCATCAATCAATGAAATTCGAAAACCAAGCTCACTAATGTTTTGCAACAGAATCTACCCCCAGAAAATTTTTCATGTACAAAATCCATTCCTTATTTTATTCTGTTAATAGTGCCATGTAAAGAATGAAGTTTTAAATTATTCTGAATTTATTTCCGCGTGGCTACTGGATAGAAAAGTATGGTATAGTGAAACCTATCGAAAAGGTTTTATTCAGAAAGGAGAGGGAGTATGTCTCAATTACAGGGCATCCTTACCAGATTGAAAAGTCTTCAAGAGCAAGCGAAGGAATCTGAATCTGCTCAACGTTTTTTTGAAATAGATGGTGTGAAAAAGTGCCAGGTTACATATTTCAGCAAAACAGAAATGTTCGAGCTTGAAGTATACAGTGATAAAGGGAAATCATCAAAATATCAATTTGATAATATTGATATGATTACCATTGAAATCTTTGATCTTCTTCAATCTTAAAAAAACACAAAAAGCCGCCTTCCATTGGAAGCGGCTTTTTTATTGTGAAAAACCGGTCAAATTTTACTGAATGAAGTCGTGATTTTTACGACATCTTATTAGTTGGAGGGATGTAAATGAAAAATCCGATGGTAATATGCCCGGAATGCGGTGAGGAAAGGGAAATGGAAAATGTATTAACGGCACAATCCAACCAAAATGTGATTTATCAATGCCCGGAATGCGGTTTTAAACAGGTTAACATCAAAACTAGTAAGGGCTAAGGGTCTCTCACGAATCCCGCCAATTGGGATTTTATTGGTCTAGGAATGAGCCTTTTCTGCTTACATATGTTAAACTATAGAAAGAGCTGTATATAAAAACATATGGTAAGGGGTTTTAACATGATCGGTACTCATGATGGGGATTTATTGGAATCCAGCGTTAAAGATTTAATGATTTCTTCTGAACGCGTGGCCCACGTGCAGGTAACCAATAACTTAGAACATGCACTATTGGTATTAACAAAGAGCGGTTATACGGCCATTCCTGTGTTAGATCCGATGTATAAACTGCATGGTTTAATTAGCACACCAGTCATTCTCGATTCAATCTTGGGACTGGAACGAATTGAATTTGATAATCTTGAGCATAAAAAAGTTTCCGAAATAATGAATATAGAAATACCTCGCCTGCATATTGAAGATACATTGACCAAGGGTGTGGAATTGTTGATTGATCATCCGTTTGTCTGTGTGGAGAATGACGAACATGTATTTGAAGGCATCTTAACAAGAAGGGCAATCTTGAAAAAAGTATTTAAACAAAATACACCTGATAAATAAGCAAGGCATAAAATGACGGTTAACCCCAAGACTCGCCAGTTGGCGAGTTTTCTTGTTTTTTTACATATTTGATCCAGTTAGTGGTTAAGTCTATTAACAGGTAGGATCTATTAGGAGAGGATGCAAACATTGGGCCATGCAATGGATAGTGCAAACGTGCAGAATAAAAAATTGAAACGTCCCTTCATATTGGCTGCCATCATGTTGGCGATGTTTATGAATGCTATTGAAGGAACGATCGTTTCGACGGCAATGCCGGCCATTGTAAGTGATTTAGGTGGTTTTTCACTATACAGCTGGGTGTTTTCAGGCTATTTATTAATGAATGCCGTAACAGTTTTGATCTATGGAAAGCTATCGGACATACTCGGGAGAAAACCCGTCTTATTATTTGGAATCGTTGTCTTTTTAATCGGCTCCCTTCTTTGCGGCTTTGCCAATTCAATGACGGAACTCATCATTTATCGCTTTGTACAAGGTTTTGGGGCGGGAGCTGTAGCACCTGTAGCCTCGACAATTATTGGTGATATCTATAAAAATGAAGAGAGGGCACGCGTTCAAGGGTATCTATCGAGCGTTTGGGGCATTTCAGCGGTCATGGGACCAGCATTGGGCGGCTTGCTCGTTGAATCCCTGACTTGGAAACTTGTCTTTTGGGTCAATATTCCCTTGGGCGTACTATCTTTTATTGGAATTTGGTTATTCCTTCATGAAAATATCGAAAAGAAAAAACGTGATATCGATTACCTAGGTGCAACGCTATTGACATTGTCCATATCCACTCTTATGGTGCTGCTCGTAGAAGGAGGAGTGAAATGGTCATGGACTTCAGCTCCGGTCATATCCTTGGCATTAGTGGCCATCATCACCTTTATCCTATTCATTCTTCAGGAAAAGAAAGCATCCGAACCGATGATGCCATTTGAAATCTGGCAGGAGCGTTCCATTCTGATTGCGAACCTAGTATCCTTGACGACAGGGGTGATGATGATTGGATTATCAAGTTTCCTCCCCACATTCGTTCAGGGCGTGATGGAGCGCTCGCCTACGGTAGCTGGTTTTACATTGACAGCTATGTCAATTGGCTGGCCGATCGCATCTATGGTGTCAGGCAAGTTATTGTTGAAAATAGGATTTAAATCAACCTCCCTTCTTGGAGGGTGCTCATTGATCCTTGGGAGTCTGATCCTAGTATGGATGAAGCCGGAAGCTGGGCCCATTATTGCCGCCATGGGATCCTTCTTTGTCGGTGTAGGCATGGGCTTGACTTCTACCTCATTCATTGTCGTCATACAAAAAACCGTCAGCTGGGAACGAAGGGGTATTGCGACAGCTTCCAATATGTTCATGCGTAATTTAGGAAATACTGTAGGTGCTGCATTACTTGGAGGAATCATGAATATGAGGCTTCACGCTTATCTGAACGAGCATGCGCCGGCCGGATCGGGAGTGACGATAGATACGGCAAATAAATTGTTGAACAGTGAAGAACGCACGTCGCTTCCTGAAAATGTGGTAAATGTTTTACAGGAAGGACTTACATTGTCTTTACAGACCATTTATCTCATTGTTCTAGTCTTCTCTGTAATCAGCTTCCTGTTTCTAACAAGACTAAGAAAGAATAAGGTAGAATAAGAAGGCATAGGAAAAAGGCAGACTCGTTAATGGAGTTTGCCTTTGTTTTAAGGAAACGCAACTCTGATGACCAATTGAATCAATAATGCGATCGTGACCGAATGTAAAATGAATTTCAACTGTCCAGTGGAAATTTTTTGAGCCACACGCAAGGCCAGCTGTGATCCGATCAGGGAACCGATCGTGTAATAAATGGCAATCCCCCATGCAATGTTACCGGCCATGAAATAGGTAATGAATGCAGCTGTACAGCTAATGAAAGTTTGGAATCTAGTAAAGGCAAGGGATTGAAGGTAGGTGGCGCCATTTCTTAAAAAGGTATACATGAGCATGGTCGCCTGTCCCGGTCCGAACATTCCGTCATAGACACTGATTCCGAATAGGGATGGATAAACTTTTTTTGGGAGATGCCAATCCGATTCATCGGAAGGTTGCGGTTTTTTGATGAAATTCATGATCAAAGCGACAGTCAAAAGGCAGATGGCTAACAAATTCATTGCCTTCTCGGAGAATGAATTAGCAAGCAGACCGCCGCATAAGCCACCAAAAAGGGCAAATGGGATTAACTGGAGGGCATCCTTCAATTTTAGCTGCTTTTTCTTGAGTAAAATATAAAAGCTAGAAAAAGAAGAAAACATATTGGAAAATTTGACTGATCCAATAACCTGGTGAATGGGTAAACCTATCAAAAGAAGGGACGGCATGCCGATGAGACCGCCGCTCCCGGCCAATGTCCCGACAAAGGATGCTGCAAAACTGATGGCAAGCAATAAAATGATCGTCAAAGGATATTCACTCCGTTTCTTTTCTCTTGTATTATAAGCGGACTTTGTTGATAATAAAATTTAAATAAATTAAATCATCATGATAAGAATTAATTATCAAGAGGTTGGTGTGTATGTCATTTTCAGAATTTCATTTATTATCAGTGCTTGCTCAGGAAATGAATATGAGAAAAGCAGCTGAGCGGTTGTTCGTTTCCCAGCCGGCTTTATCCCAGCGTTTACAATCAATAGAAAAGGATTGGGGCTCGAAACTGTTTCTGCGTTCACAAAAGGGGCTGTCACTGACGCCTGCAGGTGAAGCGGTAATTCGTTTGGCCAATGAGGTTATAGAAAAAGAAGAGAAGGTCAGGGAAAGTATTCAAGCCATGGACCATGAAGTATATGGCACTTTGAAAATAGCCTGTGCCTCGATTGTCGGTCAAAATTGGCTGCCGCAAGTATTGAAAAAGTTCGTCCGAAAATATCCGTATGCAAAAATTTCCTTGATCACTGGCTGGAGCAGTGAGATTTTAAAGTCTTTGTATGAAGGGCAAGTGCATATTGGCATCATAAGGGGAGCACCGGATTGGAAAGGCGTAAAACAGCATTTATTCACGGATATGCTGTATTTGGTGGATACCGAAATGAAGGAATTGAATCAAGTGTTCGAAACGGACCGTCCATTCATTCAGTTTAAAAGCGATTCGAATTATTATCAGGAAATCCAAGATTGGTGGCATCGGCAATTTCAAACGACACCAAAAAACACCATAGTCGTTGATCAAATCGAAACATGCAAACAAATGGTGTTTAATGGTATTGGATATGCGATCCTGCCAGCCATCACTTTACATGATAAAGATACGAATGTATTTAAAATCCCTCTACTGGATGGGCATAACCACTCAATCGAACGTGATACATGGCTTTGCGGCTATGAATCTGCCTTCCAGTTAAAGCAAGTCCAAGCATTCACGGAAGTGGTGAAAGAGCATATCCGCGACCAAGGAATGTTATAGGTCCGCCGACGAAAATGTCAATAGGGCAGATTAATATATATGAGTGACATTCAACTTGTCTTGCCGGCTGTTGTCTGGTAAATTTAAAACGAGTAATGATACATATTTAGGAGGTTTACCCGGAATGAATAAAATGGATGCAAACGAAATTATTTCTTTTATCTCGAATAGTAAAAAATCTACACCTGTAAAGGTATATGTCAAAGGCGATTTAGAAGGCCTGGATTTTGGCCCAGCTTCTAAAACTTTCATAACAGGAAATACAGGGGTTGTATTCGGTGAGTGGTCTGAAATCGAAGAAGCGATCAAGGCAGCAGGAACAAAAATCGAGGATTATGTAGTTGAAAATGATCGTCGTAACTCTGCCATTCCTTTATTGGACCTAAAAGGCATCAAAGCCCGTATCGAGCCAGGCGCAATAATCCGTGACCAAGTTTCCATTGGAGATAACGCAGTCATCATGATGGGTGCATCAATCAATATTGGATCTGTCATCGGTGAAGGTACAATGATCGACATGAACGCAATACTGGGCGGACGTGCAACAGTGGGCAAAAACTGTCACGTAGGTGCTGGTGCCGTTTTAGCAGGTGTCATCGAGCCGCCTTCCGCACAGCCGGTCATTTTGGAAGATGATGTATTGATCGGAGCCAATGCGGTCGTACTGGAAGGTGTCAAAATCGGAGAAGGTTCCGTTGTCGCTGCTGGTGCCGTCGTAACGAAAGACGTTCCTCCATACTCCGTGGCTGCTGGTATCCCGGCGAGGGTCATTAAACAAATTGACGAAAAAACAAAATCAAAAACAGAAATCATGCAAGAACTTCGTCAACTTTAATTTCTTTAGTGAATATTGCCTGAAGCGTGGATAACTATATCCACGCTTTCTGTATAGGGAGGGAATAATGTGAAAATAAACCCTTTTGCCAAGATCCGGCGTGATCTGCATCAAATACCGGAGATAGGGTTCAAAGAATTCAAGACGCAGCAATACCTACTGAATTACATAACCAATCTGGCCCAGGAGCGAATGGAAATAGAAACATGGCGAACTGGGATATTCGTGAAAGTGAAGGGAATGAACCCGCGGAAAACCATTGGCTACAGGGCTGATATAGACGGTTTGCCGATAAAAGAGGAAACCGGATTGCCGTTTGCATCCAACCACGAGGAATATATGCATGCCTGCGGTCATGATTTTCATATGAGCATAGGTTTGGGATTATTGACATATTTCACGGAAAATCCGATAGATGATGACTTGCTATTCATCTTCCAGCCTGCAGAAGAGGGTCCTGGCGGAGCTGAACCAATGCTTAAATCGGAAACGATGAAAAAATGGAAGCCTGATATGATTCTTGCTTTACATATTGCTCCGGAGTATCCAGTTGGGACGATTGCCGTTAAAGAAGGGCTTCTATTTGCCAATACATCTGAATTATTCATCGATTTGAGGGGGAAAGGAGGACATGCAGCCTATCCGCACGAAACAAATGACATGGTCATTGCGGCCTGCTCGCTTGTAGGGCAGCTTCAAACAATCGTTTCCAGGAATGTCAATCCGCTTGATTCAGCTGTCATTACAGTTGGGAAGATTACTGGAGGCACTGTTCAAAACATTATTGCGGAGACAGCGCGGTTAGAGGGTACAATACGCACTCTTAACCCCGAATCAATGGTAAAGGTCAAGTCTAGGATAAAAGCGCTTGTGGATGGTATACAAGTGGGATATGAGTGCTTGGCTGAAATCGACTATGGCGCAATGTATCACCAGGTATATAATGAAGAACGGTTGACCCGGGAATTCATGGAATTCACAGAGAGGTCAACTGCTGTTCGTTTGCATCAATGTACTGAAGCAATGACTGGTGAAGATTTTGGTTATATGTTAAAGGAGATTCCAGGATTCATGTTCTGGCTGGGGGTTTCATCGGAATACGGATTGCACCACGCCAAGTTAAGCCCGGATGAAAAAGCGATTGAACTCGCGATCGATCACTTAACGGATTATATAACGTTTAAAGGAAGCGAAGCATAAAAATGATTTTCAGTACAGAACATGCTCTAAAGAAAGAACGAATGACGTTGGAGGGCTTATTGTGAAAAAAGAATTTGCGGTGATTGGACTTGGCCGTTTTGGCGGCAGCATAGTCAAGACATTAGCTGAAGAAGGATTAGGGGTTCTGGCTATCGATGCCGACGAAGATCGAGTGAATGAATTTGCCAGAATAGCTTCACATGCTGTAGTAGGGGATACGACAGATGAAAATGTACTGAGAAACATAGGGATTCGAAATTTTGATCACGTCATTGTAGCGATTGGCGAGAATATTCAAGCCAGTATATTGACGACTCTCATGCTTAAGGAATTGGGTGTCGGAAATGTTACGGTTAAAGCGCAAAATGATTATCACGAGAAGGTTCTTCGTAAAATCGGGGCCGACTTTGTCGTGCACCCCGAACGGGATATGGGGAGAAGGATTGCCCATAATATCGTCTCCAATAATATTCTCGATTATTTGGAGCTTTCTGATGAACACTCCATCGTCGAAATTGTTGCAAGCCAAAAGATGAATGGAAACTCGATAATTGACCTTGATATCCGTGCCCACTATGGACTGAATATAGTCGCAATCAAAAGAGGGAACGAAATAAATGTTTCCCCACAGGCGAGCGATTTAATTCATAAAGGTGATATATTGATCGTCATCGGCGCGGATTCGGACATCAATCGCTTTGAAAAAAAAATTGTGGAATAAGTAAGCGTCCTGCTAAAATCGAGCAGCGCTTTTATCAAAGGAAAACAAAAAGGTTTCGGAATGGCCTCATTCCGAAGCCTTTTTGTTTTTTAATTGGATCTGAAGGAGTTATAGAGAATAGCCTGCATCGACAATTTTTCAATTCCCTTTTTATTTTTGCGTACGTGTTTCCGGCACTTCGACAGTGTGGAATGAACAAATACATGCTTCTTATCAGTTTACTTTCGGAAGCTTTCCATTTTTAAAACAAGAAAGACTTTAGACAAAAGGAGTTCTATCTAACTTTTAAAACAAAATTGATTGGAGCGGGTATTCAAGACTCCTGCGGGAGACGTGTAAGGGAGACCCCACAGGCTTCTAAGGCGCCGGGGGCCTCCCGGACAGCCGTGGAAAGTGAGTGCCTGGAGTGGAATTCAAGGTGGGGGATTTAAAAACCTAAACAAAAAAAGCCCAGCCAAATCATGGCTGGGCTTCTATTATTTATTGCACTTCCATGATGATCGGCAGGATCATCGGACGGCGTTTCGTTTTTTCATATAGGAATGGAGATAGAGTGTCTGTAATTTCATTTTTGATTTCAGACCATTGTGTAGTTTTGCGATCCATCACCTTATTTAAATGCTTTGTGATCAAGGATTGAGCATCGCTGATAAGGTCTCCTGATTCTCTCATATAAACAAATCCGCGTGAGATGATGTCAGGACCGGATGCAATTTTGAATTCCTTCATATTGATGCTGACCACAACAACGACAAGGCCTTCCTCGGAAAGAATCCGACGATCACGGAGAACGATATTACCGATATCCCCAATGCCGCTTCCATCGATATAAACCGAACCTGAAGGGATTTTACCAGCGATTTGAGCTGTGTTCTCACTTAAGGAAAGAACTTCACCATTATCCATGATAAAACAATTTTCTTCCGGAACGCCGCAATCGACTGCATGGCGGGCATGCAGTTTTTGCATACGGTATTCACCATGGATTGGCATGAAGAATTTTGGTTTTATCAAACGGAGCATAAGCTTTTGTTCCTGCTGTCCGCCATGTCCTGATGTATGAATGTCATTAAGAGGACCTGAAATGACGTCTGCTCCTGCACGATATAATTGATTGATCGTTCTGGAAACACTGATTGTGTTACCTGGGATGGGTGAAGAAGAAAATACTACCGTATCACCAGGGATGATTTGAATTTGACGGTGAGTGCCGTTCGCTATGCGCGACAGTGCTGCCATTGGTTCACCTTGGCTGCCTGTACAAAGGATGGTTACTTTATTCGCAGGCATACGATTCAATTGCTGTACATCAATGAATGTATCTTTAGGCGCTACGATATAACCAAGATCTTGTCCGATTGATATGGCTGAATCCATGCTTCGGCCAAAAACGGCTATTTTACGGCCGTTGGCCACGGCTGCTTCCACAACTTGCTGAAGGCGATGGATGTTCGATGCAAACGTTGCAAAAATAATCCGGCCGTCAACCTTGCGGAAAATGTCTTGAATGGTATCACCGACACGGCTTTCGGACATAGTAAAGTTCTGCACTTCACTATTTGTGCTATCCGAGAGTAAGCACAATACACCTTCTTTACCGATTTCAGCCATCTTGGTCAGGTTTGCAGGCTCACCCACTGGGGTGAAGTCGAATTTAAAATCACCAGTATGGACAATTTGTCCAGGTGGGGTTTTTACGACGATTCCATATGAGTCAGGGATACTGTGAGTTGTACGGAAGAAAGAGACGGACGTTTTCCGGAACTTGATCACTTCATCTTCACTGATTTCAATCATGGTTGTCTGACGTAAAAGGCCGTGTTCTTCCAATTTATTACGAAGCAGTCCAAGTGCAAGCTTCCCGCCGTATACAGGGACATTCACTTTTCTAAGTAAATAAGGAATCCCGCCAATGTGGTCTTCATGACCATGGGTAATGAAAACACCTTTGATTTTATCTACATTTTTCTCTAAATAGCTGTAATCTGGAATCACATAGTCAATACCGAGGAGTTCATCTTCAGGAAATTTAATTCCAGCATCAATGATGATGATTTCATCTTGAAACTGAACAGCATATGTGTTCTTACCGATTTCGCCTAAACCGCCCAAGGCGAATACAGCTGTTTGATCGTTTTTTACGAATTTCATAAATTATAGCTCCAATACTTTGTAATCTTCATTTTGTTTTTCATATTCTAAATATGCTCCGGTTACGGGTAGTACGATTTCTACATTATAAGGTTCTTTTTTTAATTTTAAACGAACGTCACGAACGGATTCACCTTCGACAAACATTGTTTTAGTATTCTCCCTGATGGGAACCTCTGATATGGTTACTTGATAGTATACCTTAAAAACCATTTTAATCTCTCCTCACTTGTTTGCATTGCTTTTTTCATTATATATAAAAACAACAATTTTTTCATGTTTTTCAACATCATGTAAAAATAAACCCAGATCCGCCATAAAAACGGAAGGGGTTTGATGAATTAAATATACCAATGTCTAAAAGTATATAAAAAAATAGATGGCCGAATCTGGTATCAATCCAATTGTAGCTTCCTCTATCTTATATCCTATCCGTTTTTGCCATGTGTAAAACTTAAATCATGGGATCTTTTTTTCGTAAACGATTTCTTTACTAAATTAATACAGTACCACTGTGTACAGCGTTTCATGAAAACACAGCGACTCATATTTTGATTGAAATATGTATTCACCTGACCATATAAAAGCCAAGATAGAAAGAATGCCTAACAAGAACTTTACAACAAGGAAGAAGCCCTCCGCAAGTTTTTGAAGGGCTGTCCGAAAAAAATTCGCATATGGATGACGGCCAAGGCAGGAATGAGTGGCAAATCATGCGATAGATTTTTTTCTTAAAAGATCATTCCACTGTTTAGCAAGCTTTTTACGAAGCTTTTTTAACATGGCGATCACGCTCCCTTAGTTATTATTGTATAGGATTATTCAATAATGTAAATACGTCTTTACAGGTACATGGCCCATTTTTGAAAAAAAAGGCTCTTTCAAACAAGCAACTGGGATTTAAGAGGCAGAAGGATGGGAGAAGTGTAATCTGGAAAGCCTGAGTTTATTTCATTAAGAATAGTATATGCCCATTCCTGAATAAAAAACGTAACTTTGAGTTGGGTCCGGTAGAGTTACTTGACTTATCTTGATGACAATTATTAAATGGGTACATATTAAAAAGGAAAAAATGAATGAATTGGAAGTGAATCGCAAGTGAAAATCGTATTCTTTGATATTGACGGAACATTGCTTGATCATGAAAAAAAGTTACCTGCTTCAACAAAAGAAGCCATTAAGCAACTGCAGGATAGCGGGGTTTTTGTAGCGATTGCCACAGGAAGGGCTCCGTTCATGTTCGAGTCTTTAAGGGAAGAGCTTGGCATCGATACATTCGTAAGTTTCAATGGACAATACGTTGTTTTTGAAGGGAAAGTCGTTTATAAAAACCCTTTGAGCATACCTGAGATAAAACGCCTTCACGAACATGCTGAAAAAAATGAAATACCGATCGTGTTCATGAATGAGGAAACAATGAAATCGAGTGTTCCGCATCATAGCAGAATAGAAGAAGCATTAAGCAGCCTTAAGTTTCCCCACCCTGAACATGTGGCGGATTTTTATGAGGACCATGATATATACCAAGCCTTATTATTCTGTTCGGAAGATGAAGAAGGGAACTTTGTTGGGAAATATGATGATTTTCACTTCATTAGATGGCATGAGTATTCGACGGATGTACTTCCATTCGGGGGTTCAAAGGCTGAAGGCATTAAAATATTAATGGAAAAAGTCGGGTTTGCTCTTGAGGATGTTTACGCCTTTGGAGATGGCTTAAACGATATAGAGATGTTAAAAGTAGCGGGATATGGCGTGGCTATGGGGAATGCCGGTCAGCTTGTGAAGCAAGAGGCCGACTTTGTAACGAAGGATGTCGATGATGATGGCATACTTTTTGGTTTGAAGGAACTTGAACTGATATAAAAAATAAAGCCCCCGTCAACCAACAGACGGGGGTTTTGCTTATTACGTTACCTTTCCACCGCAATTGAATTTTCCGGAATGGCATAGGGGTCTTCCGGATTTATATGATCATAAAACATGATACCATTAAGGTGGTCGATTTCATGTTGAAAGCAAATGGCTGCGATGCCTTTCAGGCGGAGTTGAACCGATTTTCCTTCCAGGTCCGTACCCGCAACCGTTATTCGGGCATAACGTGGCACATAGCCGGAAACGGGACGATTTACGGAAAGGCAGCCTTCTCCGGATGTCAAGTATGCTTTTTCGACTGAATGGCTAACGAGTTTAGGGTTGAAAAGTGCATAGCTATAAAGTTGATCATCCTTTTCTTTTAAATGAACCGCAATCATCCTTTTTGAAACATTAACCTGTGGTGCAGCCAAGCCAATTCCTGCCCTTAACCCGTATAGAGCAGCAATATCAGGTTTCTGGCTGTTTTGGACATATTCCATCAAGCTGGCTAAAAGTTGCTTATCTTCATTTGATGCCGGAAGCCGAACCTCTACCGCGACTTGCCTTAAGATTGGATCGTCTTCATTAACAAAATCATCCATGGTAAGCATAATCTTTCACCCCATAAAAATTCTTATAATATGTATAGGGTTATTTTAACAAAAAAAAGGGTGAAAGTTAATGAATGGTTTAATGAAAGAAAAATGGAGGGGACGGAATCAAGTCGATGATTTCCTATCCCTGCCATTATTTTATTTGCATGTTGGTCTATTTAAAAAATATTATCATTTTTTGTGAATCAGGGTAAATCGTTATCATTTTCGGGTAAAGGTAATAGTAATTACCTGGTTAGCATAAGCACGCGCCGACGATGATTAACAGAATGAACAGGACAATGATCAGGGCAAAGCCGCTTCCAAAGCCGCAGCCTCCACCATCGCCATATCCATAGCTGGGTGCAGCGGAAACCGGATAACAACATTCTTGGTTGAAACCTCCATACATAATTTCATACCTCCGTTTTTGTATTTATTAAAATGCTGACCATTCAAATTTGAAACGGTCCCTACAGCCTATGCAGTATGGTTTAAAGGGTGTAGGCTAGCGCCCAGTAATGAAAAAAACCTGTTCGGAATATGATTGTAACAAATGTCTGCGGCTTAAGAATGAATTGAGGAACATGAATCTTCAAAGAACTATCAGAAGGAGTTGTCTATGTTGAAACGTTTTGGTCCATTTGTTATCTTACTTCTTTCTTTAGTGATCTTGACTGGTTGTTTTAATGGTTCACCGGAAGAAAGAATCCACAAAATCCTGGAGAAAACTGCAGAAAAGGAAAGTGATTTCACCGAGAATCAAGAGCCGCTTAATGAATTGGAGAAAAAAGAAAAAGAAAAATATGAGAAAATCATTAAACTTGGATTGGATGATTATGAACGGATCGTCGAGCTTTCAGATGAAGCAGCCAAGAATATCGACGAAAGGGAAAAAATAATTGAAAAGGAACAAAGCAGTATGCAATCCTCAAAAGAACAATTCAATCAAATAGATGAACAAATCGGGAAAATAGAGGATGAAAAGATAAAAAAAGAAGCGACTGAAATGAAAAAGATCATGAGTGAGCGCTATAGCACCTATGATGATTTATATGATGCTTATCAACAAAGTCTCGCTTATGATCGTGAATTATATGAGCTTTTTAAAAAAGAGGATTTGAAAATGGATGAATTACAAGTGCAAATCGAGAAAATAAATACCTCTTATACAAAAGTTTTGGAAGCGAATGAGGAATTTAATGCATTAACGGAAAAATCAAATCAAAAAAAAGAAAGTTTTTATGATAGTTCCGGCATAGAAATGGCGGATTCAACAAAATAATATAAATAATGATGGGCTGTGATCCTCACTCACAGCCCATATTTTTTTCAATCCAGTTCATTTTTTGGATAAAAAATTTTAGAATGGTCTTTTTTTATGCAACAAGCCTGATGTGAAATT
>NZ_JVPL01000255.1:0-18967 GCF_001054655.1 Bacillus sp. 220_BSPC | reverse complement strand
TCATACCTGTACTAAAAAAAAACGATAATTAAAAATCTAACAGCAGACTTAGATGAAAGCGCTTGAATATTTTATCGGAATATTATTTTAAGGGCTCAAATGCCTTTAGTCAAAGCGGTTTTGGAATCGATGGGATATGCTGGGGAATTGAAATGTTATCCTTCGCCATCCTTAAATTGAAAAATACGGGAAATTTAATAGTACAGTTATAAATTGAAAACTAATACAGAGAAGAAGTATGAGTATTGGAAATTCTATTAAATCAAAATTATAAGGAACTCCAAGTGATTGACTTGATGTTAATTCATCTTGTAAACTTAATCTATAAAAATTCTTGTATCATTTTCCTTGATTTTTTTTATGGTACAGAATAAGATTGAGACATATTAAGCATATCCACGTTTGAGGATTGGTCTTAAGGGAAAAATAAAAGAATGTATTGTTGAAGAAACTAAAAAGCAAACTATTTTTGCTTTATAGAATAATAATAGCAAACCTTTTTAATGAAAGGATGAGGTGCCAAATGGCTCAAAAAACTAAACAAGCTAAAATTAATGTTCAGGATCAGCTTAAGAAAGTAGAAGAACAATTTGAAACTTTTCAAATTTTAAATGAAGAGGGAGAAGTCGTGAATGAAGCGGCTATGCCTGATTTAAGTGATGAACAATTGCAAGAATTAATGCGCCGTATGGTTTATACACGCATCTTGGATCAACGTTCCATATCACTGAACCGTCAAGGCAGATTAGGTTTCTATGCACCGACTGCCGGTCAAGAAGCTTCTCAAATCGCTTCCCAGTATGCTTTGGAAAAAGAAGATTTCATTTTGCCTGGTTATCGTGATGTTCCGCAAATCGTTTGGCATGGCCTGCCGCTTTGGCAAGCATTCTTATTCTCCCGGGGTCATTTTAAGGGAAATCAAATCCCTGAAGACGTCAATGTAATTTCTCCTCAAATCATTATCGGCGCTCAATATATCCAAGCTGCCGGAGTGGCTCTTGGGTTGAAGAAACGCGGGAAAAAAGCTGTTGCCATTACATATACGGGTGACGGTGGAACTTCACAAGGTGACTTCTATGAGGGAATTAACTTTGCAGGTGCATTTAAAGCGCCAGCTATCTTCATCGTGCAAAATAACCGTTTTGCAATCTCTACACCAGTTGATTTGCAGTCAGCATCGAAAACATTGGCCCAAAAGGGTGTGGCTGCAGGTATTCCTGGAATCCAGGTTGATGGTATGGATGCGTTGGCCGTTTATACAGCCGTTAAAGAAGCGCGTGAACGTGCGATCAATGGTGAAGGCCCTACATTGATTGAAACATTAACTTACCGTTATGGACCACATACGATGGCTGGGGATGACCCGACACGTTACCGTACTTCCGAAATGGATAACGAGTGGGAACTGAAAGATCCATTGGTTCGTTTCCGTAAGTTCTTGGAAAGCAAAAAACTTTGGAATGAAGAATTAGAAAACGAAACGATAGAGAAGGCCAAAGACGATATTAAAGAAGCAATCAAATTGGCTGATGCAGAACCTAAACAAAAGGTTACAGACCTAATTGAAATCATGTATGAAGAAATGCCTTATAACTTAAAAGAACAATATGAAATTTATAAAGAGAAGGAGTCGAAGTAAGCCATGGCTCAATTGACGATGATTCAAGCAATTACAGAAGCATTACGTACAGAACTTAAAAATGACGAGAATGTACTCGTTTTTGGAGAAGATGTAGGTCTTAATGGTGGAGTTTTCCGTGCAACGGAAAATCTTCAAAAAGAATTCGGTGAAGATCGTGTATTCGATACACCTCTTGCTGAATCTGGAATCGGTGGATTAGCGGTCGGTCTTTCTTTACAAGGTTTCCGTCCTGTTCCTGAAATTCAATTCTTTGGGTTTGTATATGAAGTAATGGATTCCGTAAGCGGTCAGCTTGCTCGTATGCGCTACCGTTCAGGCGGACGTTACAGTGCACCGGTTACAATTCGCTCACCTTTTGGGGGCGGAGTGCATACTCCGGAAATGCATGCTGATAGCTTAGAAGGTTTAATGGCCCAGCAACCAGGGTTAAAGGTAGTTATCCCTTCCACTCCTTACGATGCAAAAGGCTTATTGATTTCAGCGATTCGTGATAATGACCCTGTCATTTTCCTTGAGCACATGAAATTGTACCGTTCTTTCCGTCAGGAAGTTCCTGAAGAAGAATACACAATTCCATTAGGAAAAGCGGATGTGAAAAGAGAAGGAACGGATTTATCCATTATTACTTATGGTGCGATGGTGCAGGAATCCATCAAGGCAGCTGAGGAATTGGCTAAGGATGGTCATTCCGTCGAAGTGGTCGACTTACGGACTGTATCACCATTGGATATCGATACAATCATTGCTTCTGTAGAAAAAACAGGACGCGCTATCGTTGTTCAAGAAGCACAAAAGCAAGCTGGTATAGCGGCGAATGTCGTAGCGGAAATTAACGAACGTGCCATTTTGAGCTTGGATGCTCCAGTACTGCGCGTGGCGGCAGCTGATACGGTATTCCCGTTTTCACAAGCTGAAACAGTATGGCTCCCTAATTATAAAGACATTATTGAAACGGCGACTAAAGTCTTGAAGTTTTAACAATCTTAAGTAATGGAATGAATGTCCTGCTTGGGAAAGTGATTTTGCATTAACGGTAATGCAAGATAAAGGACTTTATTCAAAGCACTAAGTATGATTTAATATAGGAGGTTGAACTCAGTGGCATTCCAATTTAGACTCCCTGATATCGGAGAAGGTATACACGAAGGTGAAATAGTGAAATGGTTTGTAAAACCAGGAGATAAGATACAAGAAGATGACGTGCTTTGCGAGGTTCAAAACGATAAGGCCGTTGTTGAAATCCCATCCCCGGTGGAAGGTACCGTTGAAGAAATCCTTGTTCAAGAAGGAACGGTTGCCGTTGTTGGCGATGTACTTGTAACATTCGATGCTCCAGGTTATGAAAATCTTCAGTTTAAAGGGGATCATGGAGAAGAAGCGAAGGCAGAAGGCGAGAAGAATACGGAGGCCCAGGTTCAAGCAACTGCTGAAGCTGGACAGGAAGTCAAGAAAGAGGCTGCTCCGGTTCAAGAAAATAGCGGAGTAACGGGCGCGGGAGCACAACCACAGGTTGAGGCAGATCCTTCACGTCGTATTATCGCCATGCCTTCTGTCAGGAAATATGCACGCGAACAAGGGGTAAATATTCGTGAGATCACTGGTTCTGGGGATAACGGCCGAATCATGAAGGAAGACATTGATGCTTTCAAAAACGGCAAAACCGCTCCACAGCAACCAGCAGCTCAAAGTGAAGCTTCACAACAAAAAGATACGGAAACGACCGAAAAACAAAAAGTTTCAATTCCAGAAGGGCAATATCCTGAAACTCGTGAGAAAATGAGCGGTATGAGAAAAGCGATCGCAAAAGCAATGGTTAAGTCCAAGCAGACAGCTCCGCATGTAACATTAATGGATGAAGTCGATGTGACGCTATTGGTTGCTCACCGTAAGAAATTCAAGGAAATTGCTGCACAAAAAGGAATCAAGCTTACATTCCTACCTTATGTTGTTAAAGCGTTAACAAGTGCATTGCGTGAATTCCCTATGCTTAACACATCATTTGATGATGAAGCTAGTGAGATTATCCATAAACACTATTACAATATCGGAATTGCGGCAGACACAGACAAAGGACTGCTCGTTCCAGTTGTAAAAGATGCAGATCGTAAATCAACTTTTGCTATTTCACAAGAAATTAACGAATTAGCGACGAAAGCCCGTGACGGCAAATTGGCTCCTAACGAAATGAAAGGTGCTTCTTGCTCCATTACGAATATCGGTTCCGCAGGCGGTCAATGGTTCACACCTGTTATCAATCATCCAGAAGTTGCCATTCTAGGGATTGGACGCATTGCCGAAAAAGCAATTGTACGCGACGGGGAAATTATCGCCGCTCCAGTTCTGGCATTATCACTGAGCTTTGATCACCGCATGATTGATGGAGCAACAGCTCAACATGCATTGAATCATATCAAAAAGTTATTGAACGACCCAGAATTATTGTTAATGGAGGCGTAAACAATGGTAGTAGGAGATTTTCCAATCGAAACAGATACTTTAGTAATCGGTTCAGGCCCAGGGGGATATGTTGCCGCAATTCGCGCAGCACAGCTTGGACAGAAAGTAACGGTCGTTGAAAAAGGAACAATCGGCGGAGTTTGTTTGAATGTAGGCTGTATTCCATCGAAAGCTTTAATTTCGGCTGGACACCGTTTCCATGAAGCTCAGCATTCAGAAGATATGGGTATCTTTGCAGAAAAAGTTACTGTTGATTTTTCTAAAGTACAAGCTTGGAAAGGTTCTGTTGTAAAAAAATTAACAGGCGGTGTAAGCAGCCTGTTAAAAGGCAATAATGTTGATGTTGTAACTGGCGAAGCTTATTTCGTTGATGAAAACAGCATCCGTGTTATGAATGAAGACTCAGCCCAAACATATACATTTAAAAACGCAATCATCGCTACTGGTTCATCGCCAATCGAGATTCCGTCATTTAAATATACGAAACGTGTACTTAATTCAACTGGCGCTCTTGCCTTGGAAGAAGTTCCAAGTTCGATCGTGGTAATCGGCGGAGGTTACATCGGAACTGAGCTTGGCGGAGCATTCGCTAGCTTTGGCACTAAAGTGACGATCCTTGAAGGTACCGAAGAAATCCTTTCTGCAGGCTTTGAAAAACAAATGGCAGCACTTGTTAAGCGTAACCTTAAAAACAAAGGTGCTGAAATTGTTACTAAAGCAAATGCTAAAGGCGTGGAAGAAACTGATACAGGTGTAACCGTTACTTATGAAGTAAAAGGCGAAGAGAAAAAAGTTGAAGCCGATTACGTTTTAGTAACAGTTGGACGTCGTCCAAACACTGCTGAAATCGGCCTGGAACAAGTCGGAATCAAAATGACTGACCGCGGTTTGATCGAAACGGATAAACAATGCCGTACTAGCGTGAAAAACATCTACGCAATCGGTGATATCGTTTCTGGACCTCAGTTAGCTCATAAAGCTTCTTATGAAGGTAAAATTGCAGCTGAAGCCATTGCTGGACATTCATCTGAAATCGACTATCTTGCTATTCCGGCTGTTGTATTCTCTGAACCGGAACTTGCTTCTGTCGGTTATAATGAAAAAGAAGCGAAGGAAGCTGGAATCGAAGCGCTTGCTTCTAAATTCCCATTCGCTGCAAATGGACGTGCTCTTTCCTTAAATAATACGGACGGATTTGTGAAGCTTATCACTCGCAAAGAAGACGGATTGGTTATTGGAGCACAAATTGCAGGACCAAACGCTTCTGATATGATTGCAGAACTTGGTTTGGCTATCGAAGCAGGTATGACTGCCGAAGATATTGCGATGACAATCCATGCACATCCAACTTTAGGGGAAATCACAATGGAAGCTGCTGAAGTTGCCCTTGGAACTCCTATCCACATCATTAAGTAATTGAGTTATATAAAAGCGTACTGCTAAATGCAGTACGCTTTTTTTTGGCCGGATTTAAAAAATGAAGGAGACTCCCCATACATGAATTTCTTCTTACTAGTTAAATGAAATGGACAAAAAGGGCATAAGCTATAAAAGGACTTCTTACTTTTTTCCTTGAAATGGTTTGAAAAAGGCCATAGAGGATAAAAAATAAGATGAGCGATTTGTTAAAGGAATATTTTTTGCCAATCATGGCTGATATATTCATATTAAAATGGGGTGGATCACTTGAAAAATTATCTGGTAATCCTCTTTCAACTAATCGTTTGGAGTGGGTATACATTAGTTGAATGGCTGTCTGTTAACGATCGATTGGTTTTCAAAGTATTCATGTTTCTGGTCTTTTCTTATCTAGCCATTTACATTGGTAAAATGATTTTAAAATCCAATAGACGAACCATGCTTGTTACCGTGATAAGTCTATTATGTTACGGGATTTTGCAAATCCTTTTGGAAACGCTGGTACCCGTATATTGAATTTTTCGTAAGCTTCGATGACATATGAAACAACGGAGGAATCATGTTTAAAAAAGTAGTGGCATTATTTACATTAGTATCATTTTTATTGGTGGCTTGTAATGACCCGAGTTCCGGTCAAACTGAAAATGAGAATGAAAAAAGTGTGGAAACGACGACAACGGTCCAAGATGAAAGTCAGCAAGATAAAGATTTGGAAACGGAAACGTCACAAACGATTGGCGAAGGGAATGTAAAGGCAGAATATCGGGTGGATAAAGAGAATTGGTCATTTAAACCGATTGGGGATGCAAATCCGAAAGTTGTGTTGTTGACATTTGATGATGCACCTGAAAAATATTCCCTGGCAATCGCCCAAACCCTGAAGCGACTTGAAGTACCTGCGATTTTTTTCGTAAATGGTCACTTTCTTGAAAATGATGAAAATAAAGCGATGCTGAAAGAAATTCATGAAATGGGTTTTTCCATAGGAAATCATACGTATTCCCATGTGAATTTAAAAGAGTTGAACGAAAAGGAACAAGAGCGGGAAATCGTAAAATTGAACAATTTGGTTGAGGGAATAATAGGGGTGCGCCCTAAGTACTTCAGGGCGCCATTTGGGTCGAATACCGAGCATTCAAAAAAAGTCGCTGAGAAAGAAAAAATGTTGGTCATGAATTGGACTTACGGATATGACTGGGAAAAAGAGTATCAGGATAAAAAAGCTTTAACGGAAATCATGTTGAACAGCCCTTATTTGGGAAATGGGGCGAACTTACTGATGCATGACCGGAAATGGACGAGTGAAGCGATAGAGGATATCGTGAAAGGTTTTCAAAAGAAAGGCTACGAGTTCCTTGATCCAAAATTAATTGAAACGCCTGCATGAGCCAATTTGCAGGTTTTTTTATTTCCTTGGGTAATAATACATCACCCGTTTATTGAAGAGATGCAGCTGCGCCCGTAATTTCTTTGCAAGGAATTTGCACAATTCATTAGCTTTTCCCTTATCACCGAAAGTTGCTGTTTCGGGGAGGGTGAATTGGATATAGGATTGGATCCGATCTGATCCATCTTCATCCTTTACGACTTCTTGGTCAACTCCTATCAATATCATGTGATATCGATCTTCTTTGGCTTGGAGATATATGGCCTTATCCTTCATTCTTTCCGGTTCTTTCATTTCATAAGGAAATGCTTTCTTATCATAGTCCCAATCCAGTTGCTTTCCGGTTTTCGCTGTAATCATTTGATAATAGTTCAGTAATTCTTTCACGTCTTCGATGGTTACAGTTCCTTTCACGGACTCAGGAACAAGTTTGATATAGGCATTTTCAATCATGTGGATCCCCCTTAAATCGATAAGATGTAAGAATATTTTAACATTTTACGGATGTATTATATACCTATCTATATGTAAATGAAAAGGCGAAATTCCTTTTTCACCTTGCCATGCTAAAGCAAGGAGTGTGATGCACTGGTCCAGGGCCCTTCGTTTATAAATAAATTACCGTGTTTTAAAAAAAGAATCAGTCTAACGAACGATTGGAATGCAGTTCTTTCAAGATGATCGTTCATTAAGTGGGAAAAAGTATATATGTTATACTTTTTAGCTTGAAATAATAAATGTGTTATATTATAATTCATTTAAAGCGGTTACATTATGTCAATAATGCATACAATATAGGGGAAGGGGTTGTAAAAATGGGAACTATCGTATGTCAAACTTGCAATAGCACGATTGAACATTTTGAAGATGAGAAAGTAAGTGTATTATACACACACAATCACAACTGCCAAAGCTGTGATACAGCTGCCTCTGAAAAATAAATGGAAAAAAGATTTCAAGATTAATAGAATGTAAGGGTGTTTCAGGGCTTTAACCTGAAGCACCCTTTTTATAGAAGCCAGTGCTTAATAATAAAAGGTTCAAAAAAACCAGAGCAGTACTCTGCTCTGGTTTGATGGGATCAATCATTTTTTATGATGCGTAAATGTTTTATTTCTGGGTCCTCAGGGCCTTGAACCGGAAGTCCGGCCTCGATGTTTTTCCGGATGTAATTGATATTATCTTCAGTAATCAATTCTCCCGGAATGAAGATCGGGATTCCAGGCGGGTAAACCATGATGAATTCAGCGCTGATTTTGCCGACAGATTCCTCAATGGGAACCACTTCGGTCTCTGCATAAAATGCCTCCCTGGGTGATAAAGCCAGCGGTGGTGTATCAGGAAGCAGGACTTCGATCTTTTCATGTTCAGCCGCCATTTCCTTGAACTCATCCGCTAAGTCTCTAAGGGCAGCGATCAGCAGGTCCGCTTCTGTTTTTGTGTCTCCAGGTGTTATCAGGCAAAGGATATTGTACAAGTCGGAAAGTTCCACTTCGATATTATGCTTTTCACGAAGCCATTTCTCAACGTCGTATCCGGTAATATTCAATTCCTTGATGGATATGATCAATTTTGTCGGATCATAACTAAAGGCTGCCTCGCTCTCGAGAATTTCGCTGCCGACACAGTAAAGATAAGGAATCTCATTAACGGCCTCACGGATATACCCTGCGAGATTGATCGCTTCATCGATCATTTCCCTGCCTACTGTCGCAAGTTGTCTTCTAGCCGTATCTAGGGAAGCCAGAAGGATATAGGAGGTTGAGGTGGTTGTGAGCATGCTCAATATGGCTTGAACACGATTTGCGGAAACCAATCCAGTCTTAACATTCAATATGGAACTTCCCGTTAGTGAACCGCCCAGTTTATGAACACTAGTAGCAGCCATATCCGCTCCAGCCTGCATGGCTGACATCGGCAAGTCTTCATGGAAGTGTATATGGACACCATGTGCTTCATCTACGAGTACTGGGATTTGGTGGGAATGGGCAACTTCCACTATTTTTTGCAAATCAGCCGAAATGCCGAAATAGGTGGGATTGATGACAAGCAATCCTTTTGCATCGCTATGTTCCCTTAAAGTTTTTTCAACGGCATCGACGGTGATTCCGTGTGAAATGCCCAAATCTTTGTCTATTTCAGGATTGATGAATATGGGAACAGCTCCGGAAAATACAATGGCAGACATTACGGATTTATGTACATTCCTTGGGACGATGATTTTGTCCCCAGGTCCGCAGACTGTCATGACCATCGTCATGATTGCTCCACTTGTTCCTTGAACGGAAAAGAATGTGTGATCTGCCCCAAAAGCTTCAGCGGCAAGATCCTGAGCTTGTTTGATGATCCCCTTTGGCTGATGGAGATCATCGAGTGGAGCGATATTGATTAAATCTATCGATAATGCATTTTCTCCAATGAAATTACGGAAATCAGCGTCCATTCCTTTTCCTTTTTTATGACCTGGAATATGAAATTGAACGGGATTTCTTTTTGCATGCTGCAATAAGGCAGTGTATAAGGGTGTTTCATTCTGTGACAATTCTTTGTGGCCCCTTTTCAGTAAAATAGGTACGAAATATGGGAGGTTTTACTCCCGTTCTATTAATGATCGTATGTTTCTCCGATTCCATTCAAATGGTTAGTGAGCTTGTGGATAGACATAAAACATATGAATTATAGCACGTCTTATAATAAATGCCTAGAGTGATTTAATGTCCTGACTTAAACAATTTATATTTGTCTTTGTCTTTAGGGAGCCCAATAAAATTATCAGCAGTTTATAAATATCCATTTTCCTAGTATTTACTTGATTTACTCAAGAATTCTTCTTTTTTTATATTGTATGTGTGAGTTAAAAATTGAACGGGTAAACAATTTTTGCCATAATGGAAGCTAATGGGATTCAGCTAAATAAACAAACCAGCAATTGAAAAGGGAGATGAGGAGTTTGAAGTGGGAAACGCGTGTGACCGATTTGTTAGGTATTCAATACCCAATTGTACAGGGGGGGTTGGCCCATTTAGCATATGCCGACCTGGCTGCGGAAGTGTCGAATGCAGGAGGGCTAGGGCAGGTGACGGCCATGTCCTTGGACACCCCGGAGCAGCTGATAGAAGAAATAAGAAAAACAAAATCATTGACGGATAAACCGTTTGGTGTGAACTTTGCGATCGGCCAGCATGGGAGGCCTTATGAACACATGCTTGAAGCAGCCTTGAAAGAGGGAATTGCTGCTGTTTCCGTAACCGGCGGCAACCCTGGCCCTTTTCTTGATTACGTTAAAGGCACTCAAGTGAAAAAACTGGTGCTTGTTGCTGCAAGAAGGCAGGCAATGAAGGCTGAACAGCTTGGTGCAGATGCAGTGATGGTAGTTGGTCAGGAGGGCGGAGGACATTTAGGGCGTGATGATATTGGAACCTCCGTGTTAATTCCTCAAGTTGTGGACTCCGTTAAAATCCCAGTCATCGCGTCTGGTGGTTTTGGAGATGGACGCGGTTTGATGGCAGCATTGGCGCTTGGTGCCGAAGGAATCGAGATGGGGACACGTTTCATAGCTGTCAAGGAGTGTGTTCATGCACATGAATTATATAAAAATGCCTTGGTTTCCGGCACGGAAAATGATACCGTTATCATCAAGCGGTCCATTGGTGCACCAGCCAGGGTAATTGCAAACAGCTGGACCGAAAAGATTCTTGATATTGAAAAAGAAAACGGCGGATATGAACAATTGAAGGAATACATAAGTGGAAAAGCGAATCAGCGTTATATTCATGACGGAGTCGAAGGTGAAGGCTTTGCCTGGGCTGGACAAGTGATGGGGCTGATTCATGATGTACCATCGACTGCTGAACTATTCAGTCGGATTATCGACCAGGCGGAAGCAATTCGTTCAAAATGGGCAGAATGATGATGCATGGTCCGCCGGGCAACATGAAAAACTATCTAGAAGGAGCGTGTTTAGGATATGGATTATCAATATCCAATGGATCTTGATTGGTCTACTGACGAAATCGTAGATGTGATTAAATTCTTTGAAGCAGTAGAAAAGGCTTATGAAAATAAGATACAAAAGGAAGAATTCATGAAGGCTTACCGAAGATTCAAGGAAATAGTCCCCGGTAAGGCGGATGAAAAAAAGTATACGGATGAGTTTGAGTCAGTCAGCACCTATTCAGCCTATCTTGTCATTAAGAAGGCAAAAGGAATCGATGACGGGGAATGGATAAAAATGAAACATTAAAAATATAATTTTTCGAAAACTCCATTGACTTACTGAAAAGATTGTTTTAACATAATAATCAAGAAAAAGATAAAGGCAGTGACGAAGAAGAGTACCTTAATGATGTTCTGCAGAGAGCCAGTGGTTGCTGAAAACTGGTGAACGAAATTAAGCGAATGGACTTCCGAGCCCCAAACCGAAACGGATGAACGGAGTAGGCTTTGGCGATTATCTCATCGTTAATGGAGATAGGCATGTTAATGCCGTAAAGTGAGCTAATTTAGCTAATTAAGGTGGTACCACGGGTTCCTCGTCCTTTGGATGAGGGCCCTTTTTGCGTTTTTTTAAAAATGATAATTAAATCTATGAATGAGAGTAGTAATCTTTTTAGATGCGTCACAGAGAGCCGGAATAGGTGGAATCCGGTACGATATAAGAAGATGAATGGACTTATGAGTGGTTTCTTGAAAATAAGTAGGGAAACTCGGCTGCCACCGTTAAAGGGTAATCGCAAGAATTCAATTCTTGCTTGAGAGGGAAAAATGATGCATTTTTCCAACTTGAGGTGGCACCGCGGTATACCGTCCTCTGCAGACACATATTTGTGTTTGCAGGGGATTTTTTTATTGGAATTTCAATATATATACCTTTTAAAGAAAATATCCAGAGGAAATGAAGACCTGGTCATTTGGCCAAAAGGGTTTTCCCTCCGGGGGATTATAAGAGCGCATAAGAATCGGGAGGGAATCAAGAGATGAATAATTTGGATGAAAAAAAAATACTCCGTTTCAAAATGGATACAATTGAAGGGGATATCCATACACCCATTGCCATATTTCAGAAATTAGATGGTGACCAGAAGTTTTTATTGGAAAGTTCGAATTCGCATCATGACAACGGCCGCTACTCATATCTAGGTTCAAAACCTTATTTGGAGGTGACATCACTTGCTGACCGAGTAAATGTGAAAGACACTGAAACAGGTGATCAAATCGTTAAGGACATCAATATCATCGAGTTTCTAAAAAACGAATTATTAGTGGAAATAGGAGAGGCTCCCATACATCTTCCTCCTTTTAACGGTGGCGCAATCGGATATATGGGCTATGATATCATTCGTCTATATGAAAATATAGGTCCGGTTCCTCCTGATTCTCTGCAAATGCCTGATGCTCATTTTCTTTTTTATAAAGAATTGTATATATTCGATCATGTTCTGCAGAAGATCCATCTTTTGACTGCGGAAGAAGATAGTGAAAAAAGTTTATTGGAGATGAAGGGAAAAATCAATCAGGCAAGCAAGCCGTCAAAGGAAATATCGTCGGAATATTTGGAATTCAACTCGAATTTCAGTCAGGATGAATTCGAGAAAATGGTCCTTGAAGCTAAATCGGCGATCATAGCTGGTGAAGTGTTCCAAGTTGTTTTATCACAAAGGTTTAAAGCGGACTTCGATGGGGAGCCTTTCGACGCTTACCGTCGTTTGCGATTAGCCAACCCCTCTCCTTATATGTTTTATATAGAATTTGGTGACTATACAATCATTGGGTCTTCTCCAGAAAGTTTAATCAGTGTTTCATCAGGAATGGTTCATGTTAATCCCATTGCCGGCACAAGGCCGAGAGGAAAAACGGATGAAGAAGATAAGGGCTTCGAAAAAAGCCTGCTGATGGATGAAAAGGAACTTGCCGAGCATAAGATGCTCGTTGATTTAGGTAGAAATGATCTTGGCAGGGTTTGCGAAATCGGTTCAATCCACCTTACCGAGGAAATGGAAATTCAAAGATATCAGCATGTCATGCATATTGCTTCGAAGGTTAGCGGAAAGCTTAGGGAAGGGTACACGAGTTTAGATGCACTGACGGTCTGCCTTCCTGCCGGAACAGTTTCAGGTGCTCCTAAAATCAGGGCAATGGAGCTGATCAATGAACTGGAAAATTGTAAACGCGGGATGTATTCGGGCTCGATAGGCTACATAGGTTTTGGAGGGGATCTTGATATGGCTTTAGCCATTCGGACGATGATCATCAAAGATGGCAAGGCCTATGTACAGGCAGGGGCTGGAATCGTATATGATTCAGATCCAAAAACGGAATATGAAGAAACACAAAATAAAGCACGCGCTTTAATGGAGGTTCACACTACATGATTTTATTAATTGATAACTATGACTCGTTCACTTACAACCTTTATCAATATTTAGGTGAAGTGGAAAAAGAAATTGTAGTAAAAAGGAATGACGAAATCACCCTTGCGGAAATTGAGGAACTGAATCCAATGGCAATCGTCATTTCCCCGGGACCCGGCAGGCCCGAAGATGCTGGAATCAGTATGGAGATCATCCGCAATTTTTATGAGAAGGTTCCGCTATTAGGCATTTGTTTGGGGCATCAGGCCATTGGGGCGGTTTTTGGAGCGAATGTTGTTGGGGCGAAACAAATCATGCATGGGAAAACATCGGTAATCGAACACGATGGAACAGGTGTTTTTGCCAAACAGGACTTACAATTCCCGGTAATGCGTTACCATTCCCTTGTGGTTGAAAGGGGGAGTTTGCCAGAAGAACTGACTGTGACGGCAGTGGCACTGGATGATGGGGAAATCATGGCCCTTAAACATCAGGAATTCCCTCTCTACGGTTTACAGTTCCACCCTGAATCAATAGGGACGAAAATCGGCAAGGAATTATTACATCAATTTTATGAGATTGCCGGTACCTTTCAATCAGAGAAGGAACAATCCATTCTATAAAACAAAAAACGACTGGGGGAGTTAGCGGTGAAGGAGTATTTAGCGAAGTTAGCAGAGCGTCAAACATTGACGGAAGAAGAGATGAGCAGAGCAGCCCAATCGTTATTTTCTAAAGATATCTCCGAAAGCGAGATGGCAGCATTCATCATTGCCTTAAAAGCCAAAGGGGAAACGGCAGGTGAAATAGCAAGCCTTGTCAGAGTCATGAGAAAAGAAGCAAGAAGTGTACAAACAAGCTCCCTTAATGTAATGGATAATTGCGGAACGGGAGGAGATGGGTCACAAAGCTTCAATATAAGCACAGCATCGGCCTTCGTGCTTGCTGGGGCCGGTGTCAAGGTTGCCAAACATGGAAATCGCAGCATTTCAAGCAAAACGGGAAGTGCGGATGTATTGGAAGCATTAGGCGTTAATTTGTACTTGGAGCCTGACATGTTAAAGGAACTGTTGGAGGAAAATGGGATCACATTCTTATTTGCCCCATCTGTTCATCCTAATATTGCAAGGATAATGAAAGTGAGAAAAGAACTGAAAATCCCGACGATATTTAATCTTATCGGTCCTCTGACAAATCCAGTCCAACTCGACACGCAATTAATGGGAATCAATCGACGCGATATGCTCGAGCTTTTTGCGGAAGTCCTGCATAAATTGGGCAGGAAACGCGCAGTCGTGATAAATGGTGCCGGGTTCATGGATGAAGCGAGCCTGCAGGGTGAAAACTCACTCGTCCTTTTGGAGCAAGGAGATATTATCCCATTTACGCTTCATCCTGAAGAAGTGGATCTGCCTGTTTACGGAAATGATGCCATCCGTGGCGGTGACGCCAAACAAAATGCCGATATCATGCTTAGGCTTCTCAAAGGGGAAAAAGGTGCATATCGTGATACCGTTTTATTGAATGCCGGATTGGGGCTATACGCACATGGTACGGCAGCGACGATCAAAAAAGGAATCTCCATGGCCAAAGAAAGCATTGATAGCGGATCGGCTCTTGCAAAGTTAGAAAATCTGATTGCTTATGGCAATAGAAATAAGGTGGTCATGTAATGGAAAATATCTTAACGAAAATCATCGAACAGAAAAAGGTGGAAGTCGCAAAATTAAAAGAAAGGGGCTTAGATGATTCGGTCATGATCAACATAGTCAGACCATCTTTGGTGGAAAATTTGAAAACGGCTAAATCGATGGCGGTCATCGCGGAAATAAAACGGGCTTCCCCTTCAAAAGGGGACATTAAAATCAATGTAAATCCCATCGAGCAGGCCCTTTCATATGAAAGTGGCGGAGCTGCAGCGATATCCGTATTGACGGATGAGGTTTTCTTTAAAGGATCAATTGCAGATTTGAAAAACGTAAGCGAGGCCATACGAATTCCCAGGTTGTGCAAAGATTTCATCATCGATGAAATCCAAATCGATCGGGCCCATCAAGCAGGTGCGACTATCATTCTATTGATTGTGGCAGCACTTTCTAAAGAACGCCTTCATGAATTATATCAATATGCAAAAAACAAAGGACTTGAAGTGTTGACGGAAATCCATGATGAAGCCGAACTGGAACGTGCTCTAGAGCTGAATGCAGAGCTCATAGGGATTAACAATCGGAATTTAAAGACCTTCAAAGTGGATTTGGCTGTAACGGAACGACTGGCGAAGTTACTTGATCCCAAACGACATATCATTATCAGTGAAAGTGGGATCAAAACAAAAGAAGACGTAATGCGTGTGAAGGTTGCTGGTGCAAAAGCGGTTTTGGTCGGGGAGACACTCATGACTGCATCAAATCTTCCGCACAAGATGGCCGAACTGCAAATGAGTATATAAGGAGATTAATATGTTAGTGAAAATCTGTGGGATAAAGACTTTGGCAGCTGCTCAGACTGCTGTTAGTTCCGGAGCAGACTTCATTGGTTTCATTTTTGCCGAGAGCAGCAGGAAGGTTGAGCCGGAGATAGTAGGAGATTTCGGAGCGAATCTAGCTGGTCATGTTAAAAAGGTCGGAGTGTTTGCCAATCAAACTAAACAAGAAGTGATAAAAAGTGCTGAAATTGCGGGATTGGATTATATTCAGCTTCATGGTAACGAGTCTGCCAGCTTTGCCCGCAGAATGCCCCTGCCGGTGATCAAGGCCTTTGCCATCCATTCAGAGAAAGACCTTGAAAACCTGCATGAATACCCAGCGGATTATCTATTGGTCGATCTTCCTAAGAGCGCATCCGGCAAGGGATTGACTTTGGATTGGGATATGATTCGAAAAGCTGATCTGCCACTGGAGAAGGTAATTCTAGCCGGTGGGCTGACTCCGGAAAATGTCGGAAAAGCGATTAATGCCGTTTCACCATTTGCAGTTGACGTAGCAAGTGGTGTTGAAACAAACGGATTAAAAGATGCTGTAAAAATGAAAGCATTTATCAATGAGGCAAAAAATACAGCCGGAAAAGAGGAATGAATAGATGAATACTTATACACAGCCTGATAAAACTGGACATTTTGGAGCATATGGAGGCCGCTTCGTTCCAGAAACTTTAATGGCGGCGATTACGGAGCTTGAAGAAGTATACGAACAATCTAAAAATGATCCAGAATTCCAAAGGCAGCTAAGTTATTACCTGAAACAATATATCGGTCGGGAAACCCCTCTTTATTTTGCGGAGAACTTAACGAGACTGGCTGGCGGTGCAGACATTTATCTGAAGCGCGAAGACTTGAATCATACTGGAGCCCACAAAATAAATAATACGATCGGCCAGGCTTTGCTGACTCAGAAAATGGGCAAGAAAAAAGTGATTGCCGAAACGGGTGCAGGACAGCACGGGGTTGCAACGGCGACTGTGTGTGCTTTGCTGAAGTTGGAATGCATCATCTTTATGGGAGAAGAAGATATCAGGAGACAGAAATTGAACGTATTCAGGATGGAGCTTTTGGGAGCCAAAGTCATATCTGTATCACAAGGAAGCGGGACACTGAAGGATGCAGTAAATGAAGCGTTACGATATTGGGTGGCTAATGTGGATGACACCCATTATATAATGGGATCAGTTCTTGGTCCGCACCCATTCCCCGTTATTGTCCGTGATTTTCAAAGCGTGATAGGGAATGAAACAAAACGTCAATATTCTGAGGCGGTTCATTCCCTGCCGGATGCAGTAGTTGCATGCATAGGCGGAGGAAGTAATGCAATGGGGATGTTTTATCCCTTCATTGAGGACGAAACGGTAAAGTTATACGGAGTGGAAGCGGCAGGGCATGGACTTAATACACCGTTACATGCTTCAAGTTTGACGAAAGGGAAGCCTGGGGTGCTCCACGGGGCATTCATGTATGTTTTGCAGAACGAGGACGGTCAGATCCAGGAGGCACATTCTATTTCGGCAGGGCTGGATTATCCAGGGGTAGGGCCTGAACATAGTTACTTAAAAGATACGAATCGGGTGGAGTATACTTCAGTAACCGATGATGAAGCATTGGAAGCCCTAGCGATGCTTTCAAGGGAGGAGGGGATCATCCCTGCTTTAGAAAGTTCACATGCCATTTCCTATGGTTTAAAGCTTGCTAAAGAAATGGAGAAAGGAACAGGACTGGTGATTTGCCTGTCCGGCCGTGGTGATAAAGATGTTGAAACGGTCCAATCATTGATGGGGGGTAGTGAACATGAATAAATTAACAAATGCGCTTGAAGAATGTCAAACAAAGCAGGAAAAAGCATTCATACCATATATCATGGCAGGTGATGGAGGTCTTGATCGGTTAAAGAGTCAGCTTCTTTTCCTTGAAAACAGCGGGGCGACTGCCGTTGAACTAGGTATACCTTTCTCTGACCCGGTCGCTGATGGACCCGTTATCCAACAAGCTGGAATCCGTTCTTTGAAAAATGGAACAACTTTAAAAGATGTTCTCAAAAAAGTAATGGAAATCAAAAATGATGTGAACATCCCCATTATTTTAATGGGATATACGAATTCAATCCTGGCATATGGACTTAAAGAGTTTACGACTGACTGTCTTCGAGCAGGAATTTCCGGGTGCATCATCCCCGATTTACCGATTGAAGAAGAAGCCATCTTTTCATCAATCAAAACAGCAGGGATCGTTCTTATCCGACTTGTGACACTCACGTCTCCGCAAGAGCGCATCACTGAGATTACCGCAGGGGCGGAGGGTTTCATCTACGCAGTTACAGTCAAAGGGATCACAGGTGCCCGTGACGCCTTCGGAGAAGAACTTGGAGGCTATTTAAAGAAGGTAAAAGAGATAAGTCCGGTTCCCGTTCTTGCCGGGTTCGGCATATCGACTACAGAACATGTCCGTGATGCCATACAATACTGCGATGGAGTCATTGTCGGCAGCAAGATCATTGAATGCTTCGAGAAAGGCAAGGAAGACCGAATTAGAGACTTGATTCAAGCAAGCAAAGGCTTAGTGCAAAAATAGGGATGGAGAGACTCCCAGGCTGCCCTTAGTTTATAGGCAAAAAGGAGTTCTATCTTAAAACATAGTTGATTGGGGCGGGTGTACGAGAATCTGGCGGAAAAGCGTGTCCAGTGGAGACCCCGCAGGTGCAAAAGCGCCGGATCGCCCGTGGAAAGCGAGTGCCTGGAGGCAACGGTCAAATTTTTAAAAACCTAAAAAAACTGTAGACAAACCCAATGATTATCGAGTTTGTCTACAGTCAGAGGAGAGCTTTAAGGCTCTCCTTTTATATTATCCAGTTTTTGTTGGATCCGAATAGGAATCAATGTGTTTAATTTAATTGATATAAGGGTAAAAGATGTTCAAACGCATCTTGAATGGTTTCAATGAAATCATCATCTTTTAACTTAATAGCGTCATCACGGGAAATTTTTATACCGCATAGGATTTCGGCTTTCTTTACCGTTTGCAAACGGGTGAACATTGAATTCAAATCATCTACTCCAAGACCATCGTGAGGGATGACATCAGGTTATGTATGGTCCATTGACCATACATAATGGGAGGGAATGCTATTCACCAATCGGTCTGCCGCTCCAGATGCTTTCCGATTTCCATTTTATTAGGGGCTTCGTAAATGACGGCATACCAGATGAACATATGCGTTTCCCATAACC
>NZ_JVPL01000254.1:0-21398 GCF_001054655.1 Bacillus sp. 220_BSPC | reverse complement strand
ATAAAAATAGACAAACTCGATTTTCATCGAGTTTGTCTACAGTCTGAGAGACTCTTTTAGTGTCTCTTTTTTTTTGCCCTAATTACATCATGGCCTCAACGAGAACGCCTTTATTTTGATTAGCGTACTCCCATGTGGATTAAAAATATCTTATGAAGAACAAATAGCAATCGTAATTTCCAATCAGCTAAGTATATATTTAGATTCCTCTCATATATTTTAAGATAATGATTTGGACAAGGGGAATGTTTTTATGAAAAAGTTTGTTACGCTGCTTTTTTCAAGTTTTTGCATTGGAGTAGGTCTTAACTTATTTATAATCCCCATTCATCTAATAAATGGCGGGATATTTGGCATAAGTTTATTAATTAAATATGTTTGGGGAATCCAGGTTGGACATACCATGATCATGATCAATATTCCCATATACCTTCTATCTCTTCTATACGATAAGTCTTATTTCTTTAATGCCATCCTTGGGTTAGCTTTCACTTCAACCATTATTGATTGGCTAACACCACTAAACGGTTTGGTTCATCTGCCGATCATAACAAGTGCCATTATCGGTGGAATGACGATTGGGATTGGTGTCGGTTTTATGCTGAGACAACATATTAGCCCAGGTGGAGTGGATTTACTAGCACTATTAATATCTAAAACCACAGCAACCAATCCTGGAATTATTATTTTTATCATTGATTCTCTCATAGTAATTGCGGGAATCATTATATTGAAAGACTTAAAGTTAATGTATTCCCTCATCACGATATCCTGTGTCGGGTTCTGCGTCATTATAATCAATTCTTTTAAGACAATAAACTTTTTAAGATAAAGTTGTTCCTACAAGTGCTGAACAAGTAAGGCTCTCCCTTACGATATACATTTTACTCGTACTGTACCAATGATTTCGCACATTTACACGGGGTTTCGCGCCATTTACTCGTAATTCGTGCTGCACTTTTGATTTCGCACGATTTCGCACGATTTTGTGCCGTTTACTCGTGAGTTTTGGCTGTTTACTCGTGAGTTTTGCTGTTTTACTCGTGAATTCGACCTATTTACTCGTGAGTTCGTGCTGCACTGGTGATTTCTCTTCGTTTACTCGTGAATTCCTGCTGTACCCATGATTTTGCACCGTTTACTATAGCACTTGCCAGTTCTCTTGCATCTCTGGTTTTAAGTTGATAACCTTTTTTAGATATACAATAACCTTTATAGGAAATTCCATATATGTCCGTAACCAAACCGCAAAGCTTAAACAAGTTCGTCTTATTGATGGATTTATATCCTTTTCACACCTGACTCTTAAACCTGGAGGTAGATATTGCACATTCCTTGTGGTCATATAATCACCTTTAATTTCATTTTATTCGCTATCTTACCGAAATTTCCTTCTCCCAAACCTGCCCCGTTAGTACCATAAGAAAAAGGCTGCCTCAGCAACCTTCCTTTTTAGAGTAAGAAACCCATTAGGTGAAGATCAAAGTATTATTATACAAGACACTTTAATCCAGAAATACCCAAACGGAATTACAGCTATGAGACCTGAGATTAATACTATTTTTGTCCTAAAGATTCGACTCTTTGTTTTTTCTGAATGAAAATTTGCTCTTTGTTGTTGTTCACCTGCCCATGCTCCGATAAAACCCCTGAAATAACAATACTTAATATTCCAACAATAAGAATCCTTTTATATTATATTTTGTGTCCAGTTTATGTGAATTTTACTATTTAAATAATTTGACTTTCTTCTGAACTTTTAACATTTCTTCTCCATATATTCTCCAACTGTTCAAGAGTCTTGCCTTTGGTTTCAGGAACCATTTTCCAAACAAATAGGGCAGACAGCACGCTCATTGAACCATAGAAACCGTATGTTAGTCCCCCGCTATATTCCATCATCATAGGGTATGTAGAAGAAATAAAATAGTTAGCCGCCCATTGGGCAGCTACAGCAATAGCTACAGCCCGACCTCGAATTTTATTAGGGAAAATCTCTGAAATTAGCACCCAGCAGATTGGACCCCACGACATCATAAATGAAGCTGTATAAATAATGATAAATATAAGCGTCCCTATTCCAATTATATTAGAAAAGGCCATGCTTGCTACACCAAACATACCAATTGCCATACCGATAGAACCTACTATTAATAATGGTTTTCTTCCCCATCGATCGACTGTTAAAATCGCGATAACTGTAAAGATAACATTTACTAATCCCATAATAATGGTTTGCAGCATAGAAGAATCTTTAGCTGCTCCCATGCTTTCAAAGATACGCGGTGCGTAGTATAAGGCTACATTTATACCTACAAATTGTTGAAATACTGAAAGCAGTACACCTACAATAATAACTAATTTTCCATAAGCGAATAATTTTTCGGAAGAAATATTGATAGTGGTCGTTTTTTTAATATCACTCAAAATCGCTTTCGCTTCTGAAGATCCATTGATTCTTGTAAGTATAGCTAAAGCTTTTTGATCTTGATTCTGTATTGCCAAATAGCGAGGTGTTTCTGGAACTAATAACAAAAGTACAGCAAAGATTAAAGCTGGTATCGCTCCTGAAGCAAACATGTATCTCCATCCTACATCATTTATCCATTCTAACGTTTCACCATTTGCAATACCCCAGTTTACAAAGTAAACGACTAACATACCAAAAATAATCATAAACTGATTAAATGATACCAATCTGCCGCGAATATCAGCCGGAGCAATTTCTCCTATATAGATTGGACAAATGGCAGACGCTAATCCAACACCAATCCCCCCTATAATTCGATAAAAGTTAAAAGCTAGTAATAAAGAAAGTGTTGGTTCACCTTTTGTAAAAAATAAAAATTCAGGATAAGAAGCACCTAATGCTGATACTATAAAAAGAATCGCTGCAAGTATAAGTGATTTTTTACGTCCTAGTCTTGATCCAAAATAGCCGGAAATTAATCCTCCGAAAATACATCCTATTAAAGCACTTGATACGGTGACGCCATGTGCCAAAGGTCCTAACCCTAAGCTATCGATTAAATATACCTTTAAAGATTCTTCAGCTCCAGAAATTACAGCTGTATCATATCCAAACAGTAATCCTCCAATTGCGGCGACTAATGTAATCGAAAAGATATATAATGAGTTTCGTTTTTGCTTCATGTTTTACTAAAAACAGTTATGAATGAAGTCTATTTAATATTAAAGCGCATACTTTTGGTTGCGCTTTCAAAATTAATGAACAAGAAGGACCTCTCTTCCTTCACCCATTCTACTAACTGCTTTTATCCTCCCTTCCATTGTAGATTTTCATTTCACTAAAACAAAATTAGACCATTGAATACCAAAGGTTTTTACTCGACGGTAAACGTAAAACGAGTTTTGGAATGATACTCTTGATTTTTTTCTAATAAAATAGAAGGTAATTGCTGATTATGAATGGCATTTGGCGGATGTTGAGTTTCGAGACATAAGCCAAGGTGTTTTTGACAAGGAATCCCTCTAATTAGAAAAGTATCTTCTAACATATTTCCCGTATATAAAACAACATATGGCTCATCTGTTTCCACTATCATTTTCCGTCCGTTAGAAGGATTAACCAAACAAATTTCTTTTTGATGATTTTCACTTAATAAGAATGGATGGTCATACCCATTTCCAACTATTTCATTTTGTTGATATTCGGATTTTACTCCTTCAATAATTCGCTTTCCTGCTCTAAAATCAAAAGGTGTATGTTCAACGTCTATTAAATTGCCTGTTGGCAGTAAGGACCGATCAAGCTCTAAAAACTTATCACTTTTCATAGTTAATTCATGCTGTAAGATATCTTCTTTTAAATTGCCACTCAGATTAAAGTAAGTATGATTGGTTAAATTTAATAACGTATTTTTATCTGAAATACCATGATAGGTTATTATAAGATCATTATTTTCAGTGAGCGTGTAAACGACGCTTACCTCAAGATTTCCAGGATAACCAGCTTCTCCGTCTGCACTCATATAAGTAAATGTCACACTAGCCTCATCTACACTCTCACTAGTAGAGGATTTCCAGATTACGTTATGGAATCCCTCAGGTCCACCGTGTAAATGAGTTCTCCCTTCATTTTCAGCGAGGAGGTATGTAAACCCTTCCATATCAACGCTTGGTGGGTTAACTCTGCCTGCAACTCGACCGATTACTGCACCAAAATAAGGGGAATGATGCAAATAATCTTCTGCTGAATCAAATCCTAACACGATATTTTCTATATTCCCTTCTTTGTCTGGTACATCAATTCTAGTAATCGTACATCCATAATCAATACAGGTTACTTTATGTTTTGATTGTTCATGATTGTATAAGACTTTACCAATTCTCTATTCATTTCACCGAAAATTCCCTCTTCTATTTTCATATTAATCTCCTTTTCGAAGAAAGGGATGCATGATACTAATGCAACCAGTTACTTTCTGCTAAATTGATTCAGCCTTTTGCTTAAGTCTTTTGTTTGGTAATATACCTCTTTATATAAAGCATAAAGTTGTTTATACACTGGAACATTTTCTAATTTAGGTTGATATGTTTTTGAAGTAGATATGAATAAATCTGCGCATTCTTCTAATGAGTTGTACCACCCACATCCATAAGCGGCTAACATGGCTGCCCCAAGCGCCGGTCCTTGCTCAGTAGATAGTTTTATAATTTTTGTGTTAAAAACGTCTGCTTGAATCTGAAGCCAACTATCGTTTTTTGCTCCCCCGCCAATTGATACAATAGACGTAATTTCTTTTCCATTTTCTCGAATAATTTCTATTGATTCATTTAATGAGAAGGTAATTCCTTCAATGACTGCCCTTGTAAAATCCCTCTTTTTATGAGAAGCATCCATTCCTATAAAGCTTCCACGTATAGTAGCATCTGCATGTGGTGTTCGTTCCCCAACTAAGTATGGAGTAAATAGAAGCCCATTTGAACCAATTGGAACATTGTTTATATCAGCCAGTAGTTCTTCAAATGACTCATTTTCAGCAAAATTATCTCTAAACCAACTTAAACTATGGCCAGCAGATAATGTAACTCCCATCGTATAAAAAGCATTTTCTTTTCCATGATTGAAATAATGCACTTTCCCAGCAAAGTCCCTATCATTTCGCTCCTCATAAGAAAGTACGACACCAGATGTCCCGATGCTGCATAACGTTTCTCCTGATGATAGAATACCAGCCCCAATTGCTCCACAAGCATTATCAGCTCCACCCGCAAATACCTTAGTCGATAATGTTAGCCCTGTTTTTTGAGAGAATTCTTCATTAATTGTTCCGACACATTCACTGGATTCCACTAGCGATGGGCAAATGCTGATATCAATGCCCACTAATTGACAAAGCTCTTCGCTCCATTTTTTCTCACCCACGTTCAACAATAATGTACCGGCAGCATCTGAATATTCACTATGAATTAAGCCTGTCATTTTGAAGCGTAAATAGTCTTTAGGCAGCATAAATACAGCTGCTTGATCAAATATCTCCGGTTCATGCTCTTTAACCCATAGCAGCTTAGGTAGTGTAAATCCTTCCAAAGCTTGATTTTTTGTTATTTCTAAAAGACGTTTCTCCCCAATCATTTCATATAGCTGATGACACTGTGCTGTCGTCCTTGTATCGTTCCATAAAATAGCATGACGTAAGAGATTATGATTCTTATCCAACAGTACGAGACCGTGCATTTGCCCAGAATAACTTATTCCTTCTATATCTTCTGGTCTTACACCGGATTTGGAGATTAGCTCATTTAAAGCACTAGCAGTCTGCTGAATCCACTCCTCTGGATTTTGTTCACTATATCCTGTTTTTTCATGCAGAAGAGGGTAATTTTTAGAAGCTTCTGCACAGATCTCACCTTTTGTATTAACTAAAACAGTTTTGACAGCGCTCGTTCCTAGATCAATTCCTATAATATATTTCATCTTGATTCCTCCACTTTTATAAAAGAGAGCAGAATTTATTTCTACTCTCTTTTATCCGTTAAACTTCTAAAATATATTGATTTAAGGTGGCTTTTAATCGTTCCTGTCTTCCTGAATTATTCGTAATGTTTGGATTATTCAATGCATACTGCTCTAGTGTTTGGAAGTTGGCTCTTCCTTCAACAATCTCAAGACCAATTCCTTTTTTGAAACTGCTGTAGCGTTCATCAATGATGTTTTCAAAAACACGATCTTCCAATAATTTATGAGCCACTTTTAAACCTCTAGCGAACGCATCCATTCCTGCCACATGAGCATATACTAAATCTTCTTGTTCAAAGGAACCTCTGCGCACTTTTGCATCAAAATTTAACCCTCCACTACCTAATCCTCCATTTTGTAGGATCTCATACATTGCTAAAGTTGTAGAATATAGATCTGTTGGGAACTCATCGGTATCCCATCCTAAAAGAGGATCACCTTGGTTTGCATCCACTGATCCCAAGAAGCCTTGAACTCTGGCTACGCGTAATTCATGTTCAAACGTATGCCCAGCTAAAGTAGCATGGTTAGCTTCAAGGTTTAATTTAAAATGGTTATCTAATCCGTATTGTCTTAGGAACGAAATGGTCGTAGCTGCATCGGTGTCATACTGATGCGTTGTTGGTTCCTTTGGTTTTGGCTCAATTAAGAATTGACCTTTAAATCCAATTTCCTTAGCATAATCTACAGCCATATGCATAAATCTAGCCAAGTTATCTAACTCTAACTTTAAATTTGTATTGAGCAGTGTTTCATAGCCTTCACGGCCGCCCCAGAACACATAGTTTTCTGCTCCTAATTCTTTTGCCGTTTCGAGTCCTTTCTTTACTTGGGCTGCTGCATAAGCAAATACATCTGCATTACAAGAAGTTGCTGCACCATGAACGAAGCGAGGATTTGTAAACATATTAGCTGTGTTCCACAATAACTTTACGTTACTTGTTTTCATATATTCTTTAATCATGCTAACGATTACATCAAGATTTTCATTCGTTTCTTTCAATGTGTTTCCTTCAGGTGCGATGTCTCGGTCATGAAACGCAAAGAAAGGAACCCCTAATTTTTCGAAAAGTTGAAAAGCTGCCTCTACTCTAGCTTTTGCTAAGTCCATTCCATCATATTTATTCCATGATCTTTGCATCGTAGCTGCACCAAAAGGATCTGTCCCATCAGCTGTAAATGTATGCCAGTAAGCAACTGAGAATCGTAGTTGTTCCTTCATTGTTTTACCGCCTACTACTTCTTCTGGGTTATAGTATTTAAAAGCTAAAGGATTTTTAGAATCTTTTCCCTCATATGAGACTTTGTTTACGCTTTCAAAATAATTAATTTTATTAGTATCAGTTTGAATCATGTGTTACTTCCCCCTTTAATTAAAGTGAAAAACTTTCTTCAGAAATATGAAACGAGAAAGTTTGTTGTGTCAATAAACTAACTTTATTTCATGATATACAAAATAATTAGTTATTTCAATGTTTTTTTAAGAAAATTAACGTTATAATATGAAATATACTATTTCCATACTATATTTTTGTTAAACAAAAAAACACTTAGTCCAATGGTAAAACAAAGGAGCGATTATCATTCCGATAGCAGATCAAGCATTAGTAAAGAAAATGAATCAAAAGTTGATTTTAAATGAAATTTTAAAAAACTCACCAATCTCAAGGGCAGCCCTTTCTGAGATTACAGGGTTAAATAAATCCACTGTTTCTTCCCAAGTAAATGAATTAATTGAAAAAAATCTTATTTTTGAAATTGGAGCAGGACAATCTAGTGGTGGCAGAAGACCTGTGATGCTTGTTTTTAATAAAAATGCAGGCTATTCAATAGGTATCGATATAGGTGTTGATTACCTTAATGGAATTCTAACCGATTTAGAAGGCAACATCATCCTTGAGAAGGCTTCTGACTTGTCTAGCCCTTCAGCTGGTGAAGTGAAAGAAATTCTGTTTGCACTTATACATGACTTTATCATTCATTTGCCCGACTCTCCTTACGGTTTGGTGGGAATAGGTATTTGTGTACCAGGTCTTGTGGATAGCAATCAAAAAATTATTTTCATGCCCAACTTGGAATGGTATATTGAAGATTTGCAACTCTTAATTGAAAGCGAGTTCAATGTACCTGTTTTTGTTGAAAATGAGGCTAATGCAGGCGCATGCGGTGAGAAAGTGTTTGGAGTTACTAAAAACTATGAAAACATCATTTACATCAGTATTAACGTTGGAATTGGAGTCGGAATTATTATTAATAATGAATTATATAAAGGAGTAAATGGCTTTTCTGGAGAAATGGGCCATATGACGATAGATTTTAATGGTCCCAAATGCAGCTGCGGGAACCGAGGATGCTGGGAATTATATGCATCAGAAAAAGCATTACTGGATTCTTTTTCTAATGACGAAAAGAATATGTCACGAAAAGAAATTGTTGAACGTGCAAATAAAAATGATGTAGCCGTCTTAAATGCACTCCAGAACTTTGGCTTCTACGTCAGTATTGGCTTAACAAATATTCTCAATACATTTGATGCACAAGCTATTATATTAAGAAATAACATTATCGAATCTCACCCGATAGTGTTAAATACCATTAAGAATGAGGTTTCTTCTAGGGTAAATTCTCATTTGGAAAGTATGTGTGAACTATTGCCCTCTTCATTAGGAAGAAATGCACCTGCATTAGGGGCAGTTTCAATTGTAATGGAACATTTTTTAAATGTTACTACAAGCTAATCTATTTCAGAGTATAGATGATAGATGTCTGAATATCTTTCCTAACATAACAAGAGAGGTCTTTCTCTACCTAGGGAAAGACCTCTCTTGTTTATTTTCGCCCCTACATCCAGAAATGATAATCGTATTAAATGAGTTAGGTTCTAGATAAAACAATTTGTTGTACATCCAACATTTGGATACCACTCTCTTTCATCATTAATAATGATTCTTTTGGTTTGGCTCCAGACACAGTTCCTCATCTATATCCTAAGGAGGAATATAATTTCTTTCATTCTTCAACGGAGAATAAGAAGTGGCACCACTCCTATTGGCATTGGAAAAGGAGTGGATTTCTGAAATCAACTGAATATTTCCCTAAATACCTGAAGGCGAACTCGCTTTTCCTCAAGTTATCCTACAGCCAAGCGCGATTCCTAAAGGATTGCGACACAACTGTTTAAGATTAAGATTTTTAGAATGCATTAAAAAAAGAAAAGTGGAATATGATTTAAATGTCAATCTAAGGGAGGGAATCAGAATAAATGAAAAAAACAAAAATTATATATTGGATTTTCACAGGACTTTTGGTGGCACTAATGGTTTTGGGTTCTATTCCGGATATAATGTCTGTTCCCGATGCAGTCGCTTTATTCAATCATTTAGGTTATCCTACCTACCTCCTGCCCTTTATTGGGATTGCCAAATTATTAGGTGTCGTGGCAATACTTATTCCTGGCTTTCCGAGAATCAAGGAATGGGCTTATGCCGGTTTTGTATTTGATTTGACGGGGGCTATGTATTCAAGCATTTCAGTGGGCGACCCTGCCAGTGGATGGCTGATTTTCATTATCGGGTATATATTGATAGCCGGCTCTTATATTTACCATCATAAAATATTAAAATCCGCTTCATCTGGCACATCGAGCAATAAGAATAGTTTAACAATATAAATAAATTGGCCATGAAAAAACACCGTGAAAGGTGTTTTTTCTAATTGGTTTAAAAGTAGAGGAAGTGACATCATCTTCGCTTTTCTTTCTAATAAGAAATAAAATCAAAAGCGTCCCAATAGGTTTCCTTATTGGGACGCTTTTTTTAGTACATTTGATTAACTTACTGTTTTTGAAGTTAAATACGCGACAAGGATATAGCGTTCAGGTGCTGACCCAATATAATCAAAAGGGTAACAGGTACTGACGGTTAGCGTTGCCCGTGGCTTTGGTACGATTACGGTTCGATCATCCTCATCCACAATTCGAACTTTGTTGACTTTGTATGTGAACTCTCCTGCTGATGTTCTTACTATCAACAAATCTCCTTCGCCCACTTGCCCGAGTTTACGGAATACCGTATCTCTATGACCGGAAAGTACGGAATTGTCATTTTCGCCAGGTAACACACTTCCTGCAAAGTGACCAACGCCTTTTTCCAATTCATCCTCATTTGTGCCATGGAAAATAGGGAGTTTTGTTTTTAGTTTGGGTATATACAGCTCCCCGATTTCTTCACCCGTTTTAGGGAGGACAGGATATAGCTCTTTCTTTGTTGTGTTATTACTTGGTGTTTTATCAATTGTTGGTTTATCACTTGGTGGTTTCTGTACAGTTTCATTTACTTGGCTACTTGGAGCATGAGTCTTGTAAAGAAAGTAGCCTTTTGCAAACTTATACATATTGGATGTTGAAAACCAAACCCCAAATAGAATGATGGCAATTGTACAAGAAAGCAGCAGTAACCGCTTTTTCTTTAATTGTTTCATATTAAGCTTTCCTGAATTTTCGATACATCAAGCTTCCGAACAAGACTAGAATTAGTCCGAAAAGGGCACTAGGCAAATAATTGGAAGCGGTATTTGGCAGTTTAGCCCCTTTTACGGTTTGATGTTCTGAATTAGTATGGCCACTGATTTTTTGTTTTACTGGTTTAGCAACTGGTGCCTTTTCAATGGTCTTTTGTACATCTTTCGCAGATTCCTTTATTTGTCCGCCTGCATTAGTAAGATTATCAGAATCGACCATATCACCTGTTATTAACAGATCAGCCAAGAACTTCCCGTCAGTATTATATATCGATATTTTCAGGTTAGCACCCTTCAATTCTTCCAATTTCATTAAATCCAAAAGGGATACTGGTGATTCCGAGCCACTTTTCACAAGGGAATATGAGACATTAAGCTTAAAGATGGAAAGTAATTCTTCATAGATTGAGGCCATTTCAGCAATCTGTTCGGCTGTAAGCTCTGTTGCTACATCAAATTCCTCGAAAGCCATCATGCGGTTGCCCAATTCTTCAAGTTGCTTGACTGTTTCCGGGTTGGAAAGATGGTCTTCCAAAGACATCAAGTGGTCTTCAAGCCGCTGTAGTTCCTCTTCCGTTAGACCGAGTTCCTGCTCGAAAATAGGTAGAAGATCTTCGGCAACTTCGCCATCAATCCCTCCGCCAGTAAGGTTCCAAACAGTTTCTTCAAGATTATCTATGTATATATAATCGTTAATATTTTCACCATTTTCTTTTAACATTTGAATCAAGGCTTGTTTATCCAATCCATAATTCTCATTAAAATAATCTAAGTTGCTTAGATCTGCCTTTATGACGTCACCTAGGAATTCGCTAAGCTCTTCGACAGATTCAAATTCTTCCGTACTAAAATCATAGGGTTTCAATGACGCTTCGATATCTTCTTGTGTTACTTGGAAGCCTCTTTCCTTGCTAACCTTGGCTAAATAATTGACTAATTCTTTGTCAAAGTTCGGATCGCGTTCAAAATCGCCCTCTTCTGTCTCTTCTGTATAGAAATAAACAGTTTCATCGAGGTCCCAGATAAAGATATAATCGTCTAGTTCTTCGCCATTTTCGTGTAATAGATTAATTAGGCTCTCTTTAGTTAGATTATAATCTTCATAAATGGCATCTAAATTACTCAAATCAGCCTTAATAACTTCGCCCAAGGCTTCTTTTAGATCACCAATAGATTCAAAGTTCTCAATACTTTCATCGTAAAAAGAAAGTGATGTTTCAATATCATCCTTCGTCACTTCAAAACCCCTGACAAGGCTTACCTCTTTTAAATACTTTGTAAGTTCTTTCTCAAAATTCTTGCTTGGTGCCGCCGATGCTAATTGCGGGAATAAGCTAATTAACAACGTAAATGAAACTAAAATGGTCCACAGTTTTTTCATACTTTTCTCCTATTCATAACTTTTCATATGTTTCTAGAAAATTATAAGGTAATAACAATAATTTAACAATGAAGTTATTTTTTCCAATAAGGAAAAATTGCTATATTACTTACTTTGCAAACAAACTTTTTTTACAGTATTTACATTTGTTTACGTAAATCTATCCGTATTTCTTCCTATTTAATATAATGAATACAAAAAGAGGGATTAAAGCACTCCCGCTACTGTGACTCCAGATAAAAGAATTATTAATATTTTAGGGGAAACATAACTTAGCTCAAGCAAAATGAATATAAATTCACCACCGGGCTACATCAATTTCAAGTAAAGTAGTCAGTCTATAAGTATCAGACCTCATATCCTATAAATTTTACGCTTAGACAAAAAAGACATACTCGACCCTGGAATGGGTCGAGTATGTCGGAAACAGCTATCCAGCTTAATGCTCCTTCTTCTACAACTAGACAAAAAACTACAGGTTTTTTATCATTATTAATCACCGGTATTAACTACTGATACTAAACCGCTTGAGAGATTTAAAATGAGTGTTTATTTAATGAGGTCCCCGTATCATATCTAAGACTACTTAAATAAAAAAATGAATCAGGAAGTTAAGCAGTATTACCTGATCCATTATTATTATTTTATTTCCTTTATTGAATTCCTTTTACCTTGTTAAATAAAGAATATAGATATTTTACGCAAAGATAAATTGTTTACCATCTCCCACTCCTTTGAAATTATCTAGGTGTACTCACCCGTACAAACCTCCTAGGGCCGATACGTCGTTTAAAACATAAAAGGAGAACGACAGCCCCCTTTTCAAATTAATTATTTTGTTCGAAAATCCAATCATTTAACTTCATCTATAATGATTCCTGATTAGTTAATCCATATCCAGCTTGTGAATTATAAGAGTAGTCACCATTTTTAATCGGCTAAAAAACTACTTATTGTCCTTCAGGGTTTTTGCAACAGATGATTTAAAAGTAATGAGTTCAGAGCAAGCCTCAGCATTTTTTAAATTACCAAAGCCGAATTCATTGCTGAACCCGTCTTTGGCTAATTCTACTATTTTTCGAAAATTGCATTAGATAGAAGACGGAACAAGTAATCCGGGTGGTCGCGGAAACCTGCTTCTAACCCAATAAGAGTTACATCTTTATTCTGTTCTTTTACGATTACGGCTTGGCCCTTGGCGGTTATGTTATTTTTCCAGTGACCAGCTACGAAGAAATTATCTGAATCTGCAAGGGTCGCGACAATTTCATCATTATCAGTATCCGTGAACCATGTTGGACGATAGACAAATCCGATATCATTTTCTCCATAACCTGCTGTTAAACCAGTTCCCTCATAATCGACTTTTACGATACCATTACTGTTGGAACCTCCTACATTAATGATGTCGTCTGTAAGACCGAGTGTCTTAGTTGCTCTAGATGCACCAGCACCTACAGCTATATATTTGCCTCCTTCATTTAAGAAGCTTGTCATATTGTCTTTAAATGCATTAAGTTGCCCGGCGTTCTGTAATCCAAATTCTTTATTAGCTTCGGAAAGGTTAGTAGAAATGAGACTTTCCGTTCCACTATAGACAAAAATATCAAAACCGTTAAGGGGATTTTTAGCCACTTCGACTGGCGTAACTTCTGTCACATCAAAACCTAGTCTTTTCAAAGCAAGCTTTGTTCCTGCGTGTGATTTCTGTTTACCCATACCTCCATCCTTTAATATAGCCACTTTTAAAGACGTAATAGCCACTGCATCTGCTGGTACATCGGCAGTTCCAACCTGTAACCCAGATTCTTTCACCGCTGCTGATACCTGATTAGCTACTGTTTTTGCAAAGAAGTTACCTTGTGCATCACGTACAATAGGTATTCCTTGCTTAAGCAATCTATTTACTAAATTCACCGATTGGACAGAGCTGTTCGGAATCATAAACGGTCCTTTTCCTGAAACCTTGCCTTGACCTGTAATCTGGTTTACTTTCGTTGCATTGACTTTAATAGGATTTTGTGTGGCTACTGCCTCGAATCCCCAAAGCTCCGGTAAGCTCCATGCGGAAATGTCGTACATTGCTGGGGTATCGTTCGTGATGTCTTCCCCATCCCAGAGCATCGTGTTTGCTAATCCGGCTTTCGCCTGGTCCATCTCAACGAGATAAGTTCCTTTTGGATATAACACTCCATCCGCTTCAAATGCATTCACAGCTTGAACAACTTCAATATCATTATTGATCAAATGATTTACAGCCTTATTCGTAACAGTCGGATCCTTAGGGTCTAGTGGAAGTATGTAGGCTTTTGGAAATAACCCTTCCTTATGAAAAGGATGGTCAAAGTTAATTCCTCTTTTAAAAACTTCAATTTGATCAGTAATCATGGATTGCTTGTTGGCTGTTGCAAATTTCAGTGCTCCCATAATCGAATTATACATCCATCGTACGCCGTCCCAATCATTTGTTGGAGCTTCTAATGTATGACCGTAAGCACCATGATACATCGCATACATTGGTGTGAAAATTGGTGGGTAATCATCCCAGCCAGCGGAGTCATCGCGCAGCGGAATATAGGTACCTTTCATGTCTTGATACAAGGATCCTGAATAGTTCTCATGATCCTTCATTATTTCCGCTTCCATCGCTTCTGCCTGTTTATAGGCCCATTTTCCGTATAAGTCATACTCGTAATTAGGATTATGCGGTGGCGTACAAGGCTCAATTAACCCCTGCAGATTTGGCTGATAATTCTTCACATAACCATGAGTATCAAGGAACACCATCGGGTTCCATTCTTTAATGAGCTCAACCATCTCTTTCGTTTCTGGCTGCGATTGGGTGATAAAGTCACGATTTATGTCAATTCCTTCGCCATTAAAGCGGGTGGCATCAATACGTCCATCAGGGTTTTGTACGACATTGAAAATAAGAATATTATTCTCTAAAACGTCTTTGGTTGTTTCATCATTTTGGGTAGCAAAACGTTCAATTAATTGAAGGATTGCATCGCTTCCGACAAATTCAGTCCCATGAATAGAACCATTAATCATGATTGGAACTTTAAAGTCAGGATTATTGGCAACCCATTCTTGAGCTTTGCCTGGATTCTTAAACATTTGCTTTCTAAGTGCCTTCACTTTTCCGAACTTCCCTTGTGTTGTTGGGTCGGCAATCGTGACAACATAGAGTGGGTTTCCATCAGCTGATGTTCCACGGACTTCAACTTTCACACGGTTTGAAAGTTTTTCAATCTCTTTTAATTTGGAACCAATTTGTGAAAATTTCACAAAGTCATAGTTTTCGCTATTAAACTTGCTTCCGTCCTGTTCCTCATATGTATTCACATTTGTCCATTGAGGTTTCTCAGCATGTCCAGAACTCCACGGAATTACTGTTAGTAAACTCACAGCCATCAGGCCGGATAATGCTTTTTTCTTTTTCATCCTAAAACCTCCAGTATGTATATAGTGATTTTTTTTGTATATATCCCACCAAGTCGTTCAATGTTTATTTCAATTAAAATATGTATTGTGTTAATTAATTAATTAACACAATACCTAAACCCGCATTGGCTACTGTAGCTGATTAAATTCCTTTCTAGACTAATTAAGTTCTCCTTTTCTGCACCCTACTAATATTTTAAATTTCCATAATGTTTAAGAGTATCGCCTCCTTATTAAGAAATAGTAACCCGCAAACTTAGATAACTGTTTTTAATATTATACACTTATTTTTATGCGAATTAAGAATTTTCAGTTAATAATAATTGAATTATTATCCTTTTTTAATACTTCAGAAACATAATATTATTTACAAATAATTCCCATGCGCTAAATTGATAAAACGTGGTCATTGTTTTAAAGATGGTAATAAACGAACTTCTTATTTTATTCACCTTCTAAGATTTGAACGGCTAAGATTTAATCGTTCCGGATGAAGAAGTCTTTAGTTTTATCATGCTCATAGCAAACGATAAAACGAGGACGCCATTTAAAGAAGCGGTGTATTAGGTTGAAGCTCATATGCATAAACAAGAAGAATAGTCACTTCCGGTAACAATCGGAGGTGGCTATTTTTGTGTTCTCATTTAAATAGAAGAGGAGTTTTCCAAATGAATTACAAAATGATACTTATGTTATCCGCTGATACTCCGGAGCAGTCACGCTCAACCGTTGTAGACAAAGTTATGCTAGCAACTTATGAACAATATTGTTTCCAAGGTTCTAAAGATTATATATTGTCACATAGATTACAGGAACGTAGTCGTGAAATAGGTTCTTTCCCTTTCCCTCTACTGATAATAAAAAAAACGTATAACCCCATTGCTTTCACAAAAGAATTATACGTTTTCCAATTATAAACTTTAACAAATTCACTTTTTCTATTAGTTAAGACCTAGACCTAAACATTTATCTATAATTTTTAGTAATAAATATAAAACAACTGATTATAACTAAAGTTCAATCAACTTGATTTCTCATACTATAAAAAACACAATAAATGATAGTCAGTATGAAAAGAATATAAGAAGAAATCATCTTTAACAATTTTGGTATGAAGTCTAGAATATCTGTAAGGGAAAAAACTATTAAACACACCACTGGTAATAAGCATATTAACCATATATATTCTTTATTTCTAATTGTTTTAACCATAGTTATTATTATAAATACTGCACCAATCACTATATTAGACAATTAAACCACCTTATCGCTTTCTTTTTTTATAACTTTTAGCTCCTTTATAGTAAGCACGACCATAAGTATAAATATCGCCACCCCAGGCGGCAGATCCTAGGATCTCTTCTTGTTACTTTGAAAGCTAATCTACTTGGCTTACTCTTCTTCAATACCCTACCTCTGGCTTTCTTTACAGACTTTTTATTCTTCCTGTAAGCGTTAGTCGCCTCATATGCGCCACCAGAAGCTCTTCCAACAAACCCACTATAACCATCACTCGTATATGATTTTTTAATGCTTTCATTCCTTTTTTATGGGCGTACATGTGTCTTTTATTTCCAGTTAAAACTAATGTCATCCCATATGCCCTTTCCCCATCAGGATCAACCAACATAACTGGATTATTCTGCGTAAGAATAACTTTTTTGAGTAATTGGATTCTCTTTTTCTCCCAGTTGGGGATCTAATGTTAAAAACCTTCCAATTTCAGAATTATAATAACGCTGTTGTAAATAATAAAGCTTCGTTTCAGAATCATATCGATATCCTGCATAACGGAATGGTACCAGTGAGGTAAAATTACCGGATTCCTTTAGCTGGTTGCCCCATGCATCGTATTCAAAACATGCCACTACTGTTCCTGCAGCATCTGTTACTGAAGTAATATCTCCATGTGCATTTGCATGGAATGTATAGGTTTTTCCGGACTTCGTCATCGTTAGTGGACGGTTCCCGTTGTCGTAAACATATGATGCAAGAACTGCTCCACTTTGATCTGTTTCGAGTACAACATTGGCATTCTCATCATACGTATAATTAACAGTTGTAGATCCTGTTGTTTTGCTAATGCCTAGTCCTTCTGAATTATACTGATATTTGGCAACCGAAGTCGTTCCTTCTTTGACCTCTACTAACCGGTCTTCCGCATCATACACTAATATCCGCTTTCCATCATTGGTTAAATTCCCATTTTTATCATGTGTAATGGTCGTCCCGTTAATAGAGGAAAGCTGATTCGCTGCATCATACGTATAATCAAAAGATTCAATCAAACTACCACTAGTATTGTTAGTTAACAAACGAGTAAGCAGCCCCGCACCGTCATAATCGTATAAGCTAAAGGTTCCATTTTTATTCTTTAATCCAGCAAGTTGATCATTTTCCGTATAAGTGAAGGATTCTAGTGTACTTCCACTTGAAATACTTGTAACTTGATCATTCTTATCAACACTTTGATTGATGGCAATCACTGATGTACCAGATGCAAATGTACTGGTGAGAAGGTTTCCATTTTTATCATAAGCGTACATGTTCTTTTTACCAGTCGAGTCGTTCTTTTCTTTTAATTTGTCATCCGCATCATACACAAAATTTGAAATTACTCCTGTTAAGAGATCCTTTTCACTTAACTTATTCCCATTGGCATCATACGTAAATTCATAATGTTTTGTCCCATTATAGGATGTAGATGTTTTACGATCGACGTTATTATACGTATTGTCAATTACACTTCCATTCGGGGAGGAGACTTTCGTTTCATTTCCTATTAAATCATAGGTATAAACGATACTTCTACCTAGCGTAGCGCATCAATTAAAGTTGTAATGTCATTTCTTCTGTCATCACCAATTTTGGACAGGAGCTTTTCGCGATCCACATCAGTTAGGTCTAACTTCAACCCTTTTCCTCTTGTCGTCGTAATTGATGGATAATTATTTTCTGCCAGATATTTATTAATCAGGACCAGTTCGTTTCGAAAAGTACGCTCGCTAATATTGAACTCTTTACTTAAATCCTCACAAGTCAAAAAGGTATTTACTGTCAAAAACCTGGTAAGTACTCGTTGAGTCCGTTCTTCATGATAGTAACTCCTTTCATAGTTTCATTATAATTCGCAATATTCAAATAGTTTAGTACATCTTATTGCAACTTCAATTTGCAAAAATGTAAGCGTTAACACTTTTTTATTGAAACTATAAAACAAATATTTATCGAAAAAAGATGTATCTCTTATAGGGGTACAGACACATACCCATCAAGCTAACACCAATGAGTACTTAAAGTAGATCCATTTTTACAAAACAATCGTTCATACCACTAAAGAAAGATCTGCCAAATAAGCCTTCGATAGGTCATTTTTCTTTTGAAGGGATTCACTTAATTATAGTGGATGAAATCGATCTACTGATACTGCAACATTTAGAGCAACTTCGTGACATCTATGATCAACATGACTTAGCTATGATATTCATCGGGATGCCAGGGATTGAAAAATAGAAGATATAACTTTTAGACAAAAAAGGGGTATGAGCATATGAAAGTTGGATATGCAAGGGGATAGTTGGACATCGCTTGAAAGCCAAATTGAACAATTAATAGAATATGGTTGCGAAATAATATATATGGAAAAAGAAAGTGGAAAGAAAACAGATCGCCAGGAATTAGACAATGCAAGAAAAGCATTAAGAAAAGGTGATAAATTAGTCGTTACTAAAATTGGCCCGTTCTGTTAGGGACCTTCATAATATTGCTATTGAATTGGAAGCTGAAGGAGAAGGCTATAAAAACCGTCCTTTTCAAATCGAACAGTGATGTGTTCAAAAAAGGACGAGTTTTGGAACAAATAATAACTTATTTATAATATCGTGCTTAATCGATAAAAATCATAAACGCCAATCCATAGATATGGGTTGGCGTTTTGGCGTACTTCTTAAAGTTACAAATATGATTAGTTCATTTTATAAACAACATATTAAGAAATGTTTTTCAATTCCTCTGTTAATCGTAGGAATTCTTCTTTGTTTTGATCCTGTAATGACTGGTCAATCTCTTTTCGGATTTGCTCTTTTCGGAAATTAAGAAGGGCTTTGTTTAACACCATTTCAGCAAATTCAGAATCCTTAACGTTTATTTCAGGTTGTGGTGGTGTATTAGCCAAATTCTTTTCCATAGGAAACCAACTCCTTGACCTTTTTTCTATTATACCACCAGTTTTCAGAATATTCAAGTATTTATCAAAGTAGTTCCAATAATATATCTATTAGACAGATTGTTTTCTTCCATTTTTCTATTTTTGTTTATGTAAAAGCTTATTTTTCATAAATAATGGGGACTAATTCCATCCCCACCTTTTGGGCTGCAATATAGCGTCTGTAACCGTCCCTAAGGATCTTTGTATCCCTATTTATCATAATGGGTTCATCTAAGCAGCCTGTCCGTTTAGCATGATTTAAAACTTGTAGTGTTTTTTCAACACTCGGATTGGAATTTAAAAACTCTTCCGTTACAACAATCTGATTTAGTAAAATAAACTCTTCTGTTTCATCTGGTTTCATTTTTATTTTCACCCCTTTCTGAAGTCTAATTATATTCTTTATTCACCTATTATAAGACCGATTTAATCAGCTATTGTCACTTTTCTCATCCTATGGCCACCATTTGGCAACCCTCTTATGGCGCTAACGCATCCTATAGTGTAAGTACATTTGTTCACATGTTAGTTCAAATAGAAGATAAAATTTAAAAAGAGCAGATAATTTTTAGGTATCTGCCCTTCCTTTTTAACAGTTGGAATGACTATTGATTGCCTAGACTAAAACATTATCATTACGACCAAACGTCCAACATTATATCCCGCTAATACTTATCCATCAAATATATATAGATACTTGCTTTAATAAAATTATTTTGTTCATTAAATTAATAAAGTTTTTAAATTGATTTTCAAGGTATATCCCTCTTTCATAGTCGAGCTAATTAAAGGGGACTGATCCTATTTCTCGAAATAAAAAACCGGGCGGCATCAGCCGTCCGGCCCATTCTGTATTCCATTATTGTTTGCGATGTTCAAAGGTTTTACATGCCGTTTCCTCAACATTGTCAGCGTCATTGTTATCAAGGCCCACGACATAAATGGAGTCGGCAACACATTGATTCCCCTCGGCCCAGTACGTACAATTCTCTACGTTACACAAAACTTCGAGTTTCATAAAATGTCTCCTCCTCTTTATCGTTTAGTAACATATCCCCGTTTTTGTATATGGATAAACTCACATAAGCTTTTTCCTTCTTCTATGGAACTACCCAAATGTCTGTAAAACCAAGCTCACACTCGCCTTCTTTGCTGACCATAAGAGAGCAGATAGATTGGAATTCACCATGCCTTCAGCTGTTTCTGGAGGCAATTATCAAAAGTCTGACGAAGCAGCCATACCTACTTAATCTAAACCAGCTAATAGGATGTCAATATCTTTCTCTAAAATTTTCAATTCCCTTATGGTATACTATTTTTGTTCATGACAAATAACCCTCCAAAACCCTTTTGGAAGGATTTTTCTCTGTTTCACAAAATCGTTAATCAGGCTAAATCTAGGAATGCTTCTTTTCTCTTTAATAAAGCGTAAATCCAATGAAGCAACTTATTCATACAGGCAACGATTGACACTTTGGCCGGTTTTCCTTCTGATTTTTTCTTATCATAGAAGGCTTTAAGCTTTTTGTTCCTTGAACTTCTTATGCCACATAGTACGGCAAGATACAGAGAATGACGTAGTCTGCTCGAACCTCTTTTAGTAATACGATTAATGGTTGCCGTAAACTTACCCGATGAGTGAACACTTGGATCTACTCCAGCGAAGGCAACTAGTTTTTTCGGGTGATTAAACCGATCGATTTCACCAATTTCAGAGATAATCGTGGCTGCGGTTTTTTCTCCGATACCGGGAATCGATTGGATGATCTTATATTCTTCCAGTTCATTTGCCAGGGCCACTATACGATCTTCCAACTCAGAGAGGTGTCCCTGGTAATGAAAAAGCAACTCAATATACATAC
>NZ_JVPL01000253.1:0-33523 GCF_001054655.1 Bacillus sp. 220_BSPC | reverse complement strand
TTTTCTCCACTATGTGATGCACAATAGATCTCTGCGAAACTTATGATGACGTACCCTCCCATGTCTCTTAGCGTCATTTGCGCTTACATTCCTTCGTTCGGTCTATTCATAAGGCGGAGGCCTGCTAAGCTGCCCCGGGGACTCTTGGTCTTAGTTTAGTAATGTTGCTGGCTTCTCCGTGTCATCCTTCCGAGGAACCAGTAATCTTACACGCATACCACGAACTTTACAATCTTCGTATATCTTTTACAAAATTGGAGTATATTAACTACGAAGGACGAAACGCTCAGGGGCAACCGAAACACTTCATCTCCCTGACTCTCGTCCTTCATTTTTTTCCATTCTTTATTGGTTATATTCATGGTAACATTCATTAAGTATCCAAAAATGATCTTGTCATCAATAGGTAAAAACTCCAATAACTAAAAAGGGGAAATTAAACCGTAAGCTACTTCGGAAGGATGGGTAATCAAAAAAAGCAGTCGGATGGTGACACAAACTGTGAAGTAATGAAATTCTACTCGAGACGGTCAGGCTGTGACGGCGAGTGTCCTCCCTCTATTTCTGAAAAAAGATTAGAACTTGATTCCTTTTTCTTCAAAAAGTTATTGCCGCGACATGCAATTTATTTTCATTTCCTAAATGGTGATGATTGACAATAATTGTTATGAAATTCCCAGGTGTATCTAAATGCAGATACCACGCGGAATCTTACCTGGAATGGTAGATCTTACTAACCGTACTAGTTAAAATCGGAGCAAGTGAAAGGAGAGCAAGGTTCTGTCAATTTGGACCTGCATAAGCTTGCACACTTCAGTGATATAATTAGTTTATAGTCGAATGTGAAGACTTGGATATTTAAGAATAGTGAGAAAAGAAGGATGGTACAAGATGATATTTTCTGACATGTCAAGAATATCTTGCTGAAGCATTCGCGATGTTTTTATGTAAACATTCCATGCTGGTGGAATGTTTGGTGGGGGAGGCTATAGGGTTTCTGGAGGCCTGCATGGGGTAGGTGCTTCGGAGCTTTTTTGTTAAAAAATTTAAAAATGAAATCAGAGTATTAATGCTGGGATTAGATGTAATAAAATTAAATACTAAACTAAAGGTCTTAGCACTTTCAATTTCCTCATCCTCTCGTTTGTAAAAAATAATATTAATATTTTGGCGGAGAAAATTCCCTCCACTATTCTGTAATGGAGGGAATTTTTATGTTTATGAATGAATCTCGTCTTTAACCGGATAACCGTAAATGGATCCATCTTTTATTTTGATTTTGTCCTCCCAAGGAAGTTTATAATTTCCTTCAGCTAAATCTTTTACAAATGTATATGGATTTTCTTTTACTCCTCCAGGAGTAGATACGTATCCTCTAGCCCCCAAATTATAAATATTATTTTCAAGTCCCCAACCTATTCTGGCTTGATCAGCTAATTCTGGATAGATTTCTGCTGTAACAATCTCATAAGGATTTCTGTGACCTTGTACTAAAGTTGTCCCATCAAAGTTACACACTTGCCCTTCTCCAAAATAATAGAATACTCCATCATAACCAGCTAGGTTAACTGAGACAGTATACATTAAGTTTTGCCAAGCATTCGAACGGTTTGTTAAAATCCATTGATCGTTAACTTGTGTGCTATACCCTGAAATACGAATTAAGACATTCGCTCCTTTATAGGCAGCCTCCCGAGCAATTTCAGGGAACATACCATCATGGCATATACAAACTGCTAGTTTGCTTCCTCCTGGTCCATCACAAACAGGTAACCCTAAATCTCCGGCTTTCCATGGCTCCACAGGAACCCAAGGGTTTAATTTACGATATTTTAAAATAATCTCCCCTTGAGGATCAATAATGATCGCTGTATTATAGGGATCTCCACCATCGGGATTTTTTTCCATAATCGAAAAGACTCCATATACTTCTGCTTCTTTGCATGCTTGAGCAAACGTATCAGTTTCGGGTCCGGGGACAGTACATAAAAACTCATCTGTAGTCCATTTTTTTGTATTCAATCCTTGAGTGCTATATTCAGGGAAAACAATTAACTCTACTCCAGGATAACCCGCTTTAGTTGAGTGAAGAGTTCGAACAATTTCTTTGATTTGTTTGTCAATATCAGCTCTTGATTCTACAATCGGTACTGGATACTGAACTAAAGCAGTTAAAAATCCGTTTGTTGGTTTTACCATACTTCCAATGCTACCCATAAAAAATCCTCCTCAAAAATGTTAAATTATTATGTTAATAAGAAGAGTGATTTCTCTCCTTACTTTCACCGATAAAAATACTGAAAAATCTGAAATTAAAGGTTATTTTATATTACTTTTAACCAATTCTGTTTTAGTTAAGTCTTCAGCAAATACTTTGTTTTCGACTCTTGAACGTATAGCGCTGAGTCCGTCTTTAACTACAACGAAATAAATAGCTGCAGCAGCCAAAAAGAACCATACAATGATGAAAGAGTACCAAAATAAGAAGTTTCCATAACTCATTATTTCTTGAAACATAGAATTCACCTCGTATTTTTAATTAGTTTTCATAGAAGTTCGATTAACTTTATTCACGTCAATATCTATCATGCGATCAAAATCATAGTTGTTATTTTGCACGAAGCTTAGCACTACAGTGATTATTGTACTTACTACAACAGCAGCAATAGTTGCTGGTATTTCCCCATAAATAAGGAAGATAATTACGGCTAGCACTGCTCCAACAATAGTGCCATAAAAAGAACCATCTGCGCTGCATCGTTTCCACAGCATCCCTAAAAAGATTGGTACGCATGCAGATCCCACAAACACTCCCATAGCTAAGTAAACATCTAACATAGATAAGCCGAGTTTAAACACAGCTATAGAAGTTCCTAAAACTCCAATTGCAAATACGATCCCAAAAATGCGCGCTGCACGTAGAATTTGACTATCTGATGCATTTGGCTTAAAGTAGCGGCGATATAAATCATTTGAAAATATAGTTGAGGCGGCATTTAGCTCTCCTGACCCCGTACTTAACATTGCTGCAATCAATCCAAATAAAAATGCGATCATACCAGTCATGCCTAAAACATTTTGAACGGTTGCTGGCGCAACAAAATCTGGAGAGGTTCCAGCCGGTAACATACCCAGTGCCACCCCACCTGTACCCAGGGCTAATCCAACAGCGGCTGGTATAGGAAACCAAGCTAAACCACCGATAATAAATGCTCTTGTAGCAATTTTTGTGTCTTTTACAGCAATTGATCTTCCCCAAAATGCTTGTTCAACGAATACAGCAGGAAAATTTGAAATTATCAATCCAATACCAAGTACGAATCCTGGTACCGATAATATACTTAAAGAGTCCTCCAAGGCTTCACGAGTCATACCATTCTCTAAAGCTCGAGAAACATAGTCCGGATTGTTGCCTTGAACCATATTAAGCAAACCATTGTAGATTTCTTGAGGCCCAATCGTAACCGCCATTCCTACAACAACGATCCCAAAAACAACATAAATTAACAGTCCCTGCATGGCATCACTGAAAACTGTACCGTATAACCCGCCGATCACAGTATAGGAAGAGAAGGCTAATACTATTAAAAACATGGCTAAGATAGGATCCATACCTGAAAATTGATAGATAGTAATTCCTCCACCAACAACGATCATAATAGAAACCATTAAGGCTACTATAAAGCCAAAGACAGATAGCAAAATGTGATTCTTTTTATCAAATCTGTAATAGAAGAACTCAGGAAAAGATCTGGCTTGCGGAAATTTCTGTTTCAATTTCAAAGCGAGTAAGGCAAATGGAAAAAATGGAAGTGTAGCCGCTAATGCATACCAAAATGCTCCTGAAAAACCTAAAACGTATCCAAGTTGTGAAGCGACCATTATCGTTGCTGCCCAAGTCCATTCAGCAACAATTGATGCTGAAGCCAATCCTAAGCCTACAGATCGGCCAGCCGTTAGGTAACTTTCTGAGGTATTTTCTTTTTTAATCTTTGCTAAATAGATGATAATGGCGGACATTAAAGCTGCCTGCCCCCCAATAAACACCCAAATTATCCATTGTGGCATCATGGTGGATGTCATTTATTTCGCCTCCTTTTTCTACCTTCTATTCATGTAATAAATTATTACATGAAAAGGGAAATAAATCTATATAATTGTATTAAAAGACTATTTTTACGTCTTTAAAGACAATGAAAGCGTTTTATAAATTAATAATGTTAGTTTATCTAACATAAAGGATAGGGAATTCTGTTTCATTTTGAACTAAACCAGTAATTTAAAGAACTGAATGGATATGGTTGCGATAAAATTTTTATAGATATTGCTTCTGGCAGAGATTTTGAACGTACAGAGTATCAAAAAATGAAAAATATAATCCGTTTTGATGATGAGTTGGTTATTCATGATCTTTCTAGGTTTGGACGTAATAAAGAAGAGATACTCAAAGAATGGAAAGAGATTATTGAACTAGAAGCAGATATCAGAGTGCTAAACATGCCTGTTTTAAATACCGCAAAATATAAAGAGTTTGAAGGAATAGGTAAATTAGTATCTGATATTTTCCTTACTGTACTTTCATGGACGGTAGAGGAAGAACGAAAACGAATTAAAGAAGCACAAAAAGAAGGAATTGCCATTGCTAAAGAAAAGGGAAAGTTCAAAGGTCGTCCAACGAATTAAAAATTGAAATTTTTTCAGGGTTTATATTAGTAAAATAGGCAGCTTTAAAGCTGCCTATTATCATATTTAATATGTGTATTCTCCTTCGGTACCAATTAATTTAATGAACATACTAAAAAGCAATGTCCTTCTAATAAATCATTCCTTCGCCGTCGTTAATTTCCCAAGATTCTACCGTTAAATAAGCGGTTTGTGGATCCATACCATGACCAATCAAATAGGTCATGGCTGCAACTTCCTGCAATGCATGGACATAAGAAGTATCTTTTGCTTCTTCTAATCCATATTTTACAAAAGGGGTAATAAGATTTAACACTTGTGATTTCAAATAAGGATATAATGGTTGTTTGATTTGTTGTTCTGCCCAAATCTCTGACTCAGGGTATTGCGGAAACTGACTGGAATATTGAGGTTGATAAAAGACATGTGATTGATAATGGGACACCTATTAACTCCCTTTCTTATATTGAGTATATTTAATTTTATCTTATGTTCCTCAATTTCCTAAGAATAGACATTTGCCCCCCAAAATTAAAAAATCAAAACTCTAACTTTGTAGACCCCATCCAGGCAAAAGGCAATGATATAAACTTTTAGGGGAGGTTTCCTTTTGCTGTTTAAAAACACCCTACAATTTACGTACAATAAATGTATCTCCAATTAATTCCTAATTCTGGGGAAAAGGATAACCAAGTACGAAAAGAGAATTCTTTGGATTAAGGGAACGGTAACCATTAGCAAAATGAAGGGCCATATGCAAATAAATTTCTTTTAGAACTCTAAGGAAAAATCAGCCTAATCTTTATGTCTTTAATGGACGCAATTCATTTGAGGGTACCTTTTTTACATCAAATGTATATTCTCCAACAAATTAATGTGTTCCCAACCTAATGGAGAAATGTGAGGTAATAACTCCTCTTTTAATAGTCCCTTTGCTTTTAATATCTTTGTGGCTTCTGTGAGATTTTAGGGAGGTGATAACAAGGGTACTGCAAAAGCTATCGGCGGGCATGTCGGAGTATCGGATATTCAGGCAGAACTGTTGCACAGGACAAATTGAGATCCGAGTATGGTAACGTAGCCATTGGGTGGAGCTGGTGTCAATGCCCCTGCGTTGGCGGCCTCTACGGTTGGGATAGCGATGGGTGGAGCTGGTACAGATACAGCCATTGAAACGGCAGATGTTGCTCTAATGGGAGACGATTTAAGAAAACTTCCATTTGCTGTGAAACTAAGCCGTAAAGCTCTAAATATAATCAAGCAAAACATCACATTTGCACTAGCTATTAAATTAATTGCCTTACTCTTGGTCATACCGGGTTGGTTAACGCTTTGGATTGCCATTATTTCAGATATGGGGGCAACTCTTCTGGTAGGGGTACAGCCAACATTTCGGAAATTTTGTACGCTAAGCAAAATTCGATATAGAAATAGCCAAATACCTGTACGTTAAGGAATTTGGCTTTATATGTTATAGGTTAATTTTTATTTAATGGTCTTAGAGAATTTGTGGGTAATCGATGCGAATCAAATTTATATTCTCCAAGAAAATTAATATGTTCCCATCCCAAAGGTGAAATATGTGGAAGCAATTCTTCCCTTAGAATATTATTTTTCTTAAATTCCTTTGTTACTTCACTTAAATACACAGTATTCCATACGCTAATTGCATTGATTAATATATTTAATGCACTAGCTCTTTGTAGTTGATCTTGTATGCCCCGTTCTCTGAATTCACCACGTTTACCAAAAAATAAAGCTCTAGCCAATCCATTCATGGCTTCTCCTTTATTTAGTCCACGATGTATCCTTCTTCTTAATGTTTCATTCGTAATATAGTCAAGAATAAAGATTGTTTTTTCAATTCTTCCAATCTCCCGAAGAGCTGTAGCTATTTTATTTTGTCTTGCATACGAACCTAATTTCCCCATGATTAATGATCCAGAAACTCTTCCTTCTCGAATTGAATGTGCTAGCCTTAATACATCATCAAAATTCTCTTTAATAACGTTTGTGTTAATCTTACCTCGAAGTATGCCTTTTATGTTTGGAAAATCGTTAGGAGAAGAAACGGTATATAATTTAGCATCACTTATATCTCTTAGTCTTGGTGCAAAACGAAACCCTAACAAATGACTTAATCCGAAAACTTGATCCGTGTAACCGGCCGTATCAGTGTAATGTTCTTCAATTGTAAGGTCAGATTCATGATGTAATAATCCATCTATTAGGCTTAGTGACAGGGTTCTTGCTCTAGACCGCAAAGTAATCGGACGGGAGAAGAATGCCCCTTATTTTTTTATTTCTTCAAGCTTTCTTCTATTGACCGCCCTATATAAAGAGCCTTGAGATATTCCAGTTGATGAGACTATCTCCTTTATAGAATATTCTTTACTGTCGTACATCCGCAACGCTACAGCAAGCTTATCTTTATCTAATTTAGGTCTACCTAATTCTTTTCCACGCCTTTTACTTGCTTCCAATCCCTCCTTTACCCTTTCAGCAATAAGGTTTCTTTCTAATTCTGCAATGACACACATCATTTGGAACATGGCTTTACCTGTAGACGTTTTTGTATCCATATTTTCCTTTAAAGATATAAATTGCACCCCCATTCCTTCCAGCTGCTGAATAATGTTGAGGATATCCAATGTCTTACGTCCTAAACGGGAGATGCTTTCTACTACAACTGTATCGCCTTGTCTGATTACATCAAATAATTGATTAAGTCCTTTTCGATCTTTGATCGTACCAGTAAACTTCTCTTTTACTATTTTTTCACATCCATATTCAGTAAGTATATTAATTTGCCGATCTAAGTTTTGATCAATTGTAGATACACGAGCATAACCAATAATCATATGATGGATGAACTTCACTTGATTTTGGACAGGCTTGTCTTGTAAAGCAAGTTGCCCTTTTTGATTATATGCATCGCTTCTATTCCTAAAATAATGGATTTAGCTTTGCGAAAAGATTTCAAACCTAACATAGAGTGAACTCGCTTTTTAATAAACCGGTGATCTTGTTCTACTATGTTATTCAGATATTTCCCCTGTCTTATTTGGATGTCTACAGGCATCTTTTTTTCTTTCTTCAACTCTTCAATCGTCATAGGATAGGCTGGATTCTTGTCTACTGTGATAACACGGGGCTTTGAAACATGAAAAGACCGCAAAGCTTTCTTGAAAAAGTGCTTTGCAGCCTTGTGATCCCTTGTTTTACTTAGATAAAACTCAATGGTATTTCCTTCAGAATCAACAGCACGATACAAATACATCCATCGTCCTCTTACTTTGATATATGTCTCATTGACTCGCCAAGAATCGTTTGTTTGCTTAAGATAACGACGAACTCCCTTGTCTAGCTCAGGCCCATATTGATGTACCCAACGCATGATGGCTGTATGAGCAATAGATAAGCCTCGTTCCTCCATCATTTCCACCAAATCTTTTCACTAGAAATCAAATCCACATTCTTCTGACTGTATCCCAATCATAAAGGGACAATATCTGTTTTTTCTTAGATAATATCTGTTTTCATTGATGGATTACTTCTTTAGTCCAGCTGCGAAAAACGGTCCATTAACGGCTATTGTTGATAAGATATGAGCCATTTCTTGTGGCGTTTCTTTTCTACCACTATTCAACCATTGCTGAATAACTCCTATATGAGCAGATGCCATATAAGAAGCTAAATATTGGCCTGGAACGAGTAAATCACACTCATTAATGAGAGAATTTTTGTCATTTTCAAATAGAGTTTTCCACATGAAATCTTTAAGCTTTATTTGGAAAGATAAATCTCCTTTTTGGCTTAACACAGCTTTCATAAACCTACTATTTTCATTTAGAAATTCAAAAATGGAAACAGCAAGTGTAAAGGGTGCTGTTGATGAAGAGTTTGTCCCAATTTCAGCAATAACATCCGGGAATTTCTGCTTTGCAATGCTAGACATTTCTTGCGTGATTTCCTCTTGGCATTTCGCCATTAAATCGAATTTATCTTGATAGTGCGTATAAAAAGTGCCTCTATTTATGTTTGCTATCTTTGTAATATCTTTTACTGTAATTGCTTCAAAACCTTTTTCTTCAATTAATTCCACTAACGCATTTTTTATTGCATTTTTTGTGCGAATGACCCGCAAATCCATATTACTATCTCTCACATTATTTTCCTCCTTAATTTTACCCGACACATTTAGTGATTGTGTCTTATAACGGACACATTTACGATTTTTGATTATTGAATAAGATTAAAGCTAAACGTATAATTCAAATACATAAACAACATGATGTTTATTATAACCTAAATTTAAGGAGGATAAAATAAAATGTGAAAAAACAAACTTTTTATTTTTTCACCAGTCATTGCACTAGTCGTTATTTTTATCTTTTCACTAACATTATTTCCAACGGTACAACCTCAACCCAAAAACTTGCCTATTGCCATTGTGAATGAGGATCAAGGAGTAGAAATCCCTAATCAGCCTAAAGTAAATATGGGGCAAAACATTGTTGATATGGTACAAAAATCATCAAAAACAGATGAGGAACCTGTTGTTAAATGGGTGGAAGTAAAGAATGAAGAGGTAGCTCAAAAAGGTTTAGATGACCAAAAGTATTATGCTACATTAGTCATTCCTGCTGATTTTAGTGCAAAGCAAGCTACGTTACGAACAACTCAACCTTCTTCACCTGAAATCAATATATATATAAATCAAGGAATGAATACAGCTGCCTCAACCATGGCAGGACAAATATTGAATGGTGCAGTTAATAATATGAACACTAATGTTCGTACTCAACTACTAAAAGGTTTGAATCACAAGGTACTACTTTAACAGTAGAACAGGCTTCGAATTTAGTAACGCCTATTACAAAGAACGTTATAAATGTAAATGAAGTTGGAACAAACAGTGCGAATGGCAATGCTCCTGTTTCTTTATTTCAACCATTATGGATGGCAAGTTTAGCTAGTTCGGCAATCATATTTATGGCTATTCGTAAAATGCCAATCGGCACTCGAAAAGAAAGTCTTGTCACAAAGGTAGGACAAATTGTAATGGGTGCTATTGTAGCACTAATAATTGGATTCGGATTTACTTGGATAGCAGAGGGAATGGTGGGACTGAGCATACCAGATTACCTCGATATAGCCTTATTTTTAAGTATTACGTCCTTTAGTTTCTTCTTAATGATTTCTGCTGTACTTTCGCTGGTTGGAATAAAGGGTATAGGTGTATTTGCCTTATTACTTTTCTTCGGGGCACCTTTATTGTCACTTGTACCTGAAATGATGCCTTCATTTTACCAAGATTGGATTTACTCTTGGTTACCAATGCGATTTATGGTAGAAGGTCTTCGGAAAATATTCTTCTTTGGAGAAGGCTTAACATGGAACACTGATCTTTCTGCCCTTGTTTGGATTGGAGTCGTAAGCATGTTCATCATACTGGGGACTGCTTTAAAACGTAAATCAAAAGAGAACACGGAGCAAAAATTAGCAGCATAACGATAACTCGAACATCAAACAAAGTAACGTCTTTTCTTATATGAATTTCTTTAAATTAAGCCTAACCTAGAAGAAATCACATATTTTCTATGTCGTTAGCTAAATTCTTCATGGTTTGACTTATTGGTCATGACGATTAGATAAAGAATATGAACAGTAGGTTAAGATCCGTCTCTTAAAAATATTTAGAGTCCCCAAAAATAGACTTCATCATGTTTATTAAAGGAGGTGAGCGTAATAAACAAAGAGCGTCGCTATATGACTACTCTTAAACTGTTTCTAAAAGACTTTCTCTGGGGCGAAAAAACAGTTGCCAATCAATCAATGTGAGGGAGCATATGATGTTGAAGGGCGTGGACCGCCAATGTTGACGTGACGAACGCTTGGCAATCATCGTTGGCGAACGCAAGATAACAGACTTTGAAGCGGGCTAGTTCTTCCCAGCAAAAAAGCCATTGATTTTTACCCTCATTACAAGGAAGATAACGCCTTGCTTGCTGAGATGGGGTTAAAACTTTTCGCCTCTCTATCGCCTGGAGTTGGATTTTTCCGACAGGTGATGAGCTTGAGCCGAACGAAGCCGGGCTAGCTTTTTACGAGAATTTTTTCAAGGAATGTCAGCGACAGGGTATTGAACACTGGTGACGACTACACACTTTGATTGTTCAATGCACCTTATCGAGACCTACGGTGATTGGCGCAATCGGCGTAGGCTGCTGGAGTTTTACGAGCGCCTTTGTCGGACACTTACCCGCTACAAGGGTCTGGTTAGCTACTGGCTAACCTTCAATGAGATTAATATAATCTTGCTTTTTTTTATAAATACACAATAGTTTATTACGGAGGTTAACACAATGTCTAAACAAACAAATGAAAATCACACTTTAATGCGTCTAGCCAATAGTGCGAAAGACTATCAACAACTGGGAATCGACCCTGTAATCGTCAAATCCTTTGAAGACGGTATGAGAATGGACGGAGCAGAGGGAACTTATGAATGGTGGTATTTTGATGCACACTTGGATAACGGTGCGAAGATGGTTGTGGTGTTCTTCACCAAGCCGTACACAATGCCACATCTTCCTCTCTCACCATTTATCAGACTCAATATTGAACTTCCAGACGGTCGTTCTATACAAAAAATTAAGACGTTTGATGCGAAGGATTTCAGCAGCTCGCGAGAAACCTGCGATGTCAAAATTGGAGACAATCGATTCTATGGCGATCTTCAGCACTACAGCATTCAAGCTGAACTTGATGAAGTTTCCGTAGACGTCCAATTAGAAGGACAGATTAGCCCTTGGCGACCAAAATCTGGGCATATGTATTACGGGGAAAAAGAAAGCGAACAATTATTCGCTTGGCTCCCAAGTGTACCACAAGGGAAGGTGTCAGCGACGTTCACGGTGGGCGATGAGAAATTTAGCTCAGAGGGCGTTGGTTACCACGATCACAACTGGGGAGATGCCCCTGTCAAATCCCTGATTCACCATTGGTATTGGGGCCGTGCGGAGATAGGTAATTTCACCGTCATAGCAGCCAACATCACGGCGGCGGAAGAATTTGAATATATCCCGCAAATAGTATTTATGTTGGCAAAAGACGGCGAAGTGGTGGCAGATGATGAAAGTGCGGTTACCTTCTCACTGGCTGAAATGCAAGTCAATGAAGCCACAGGAAAACCTGTTGGGGACATTGTTAAATATGAAACGCGCAATGGCGATAACCGTTATGTCGTTACCTTTGAACGGGAAAAAACGATTTTGGCCTCTAAATTTATTGACCAAGCACCAGCTGAACAACGTGCAAAACTTGAAGCAACAGGCGAAGACGGTGCGTATTTACGATTTACTGGCTATGTTACGATAGAACATTTCGTAAACGAAAACCGAGTTGACTTTGAAAAAGGTGAGGCACTTTGGGAACTGATGTATTTCGGACACGCCATTGATTTACCTCAGTAATAATATAAAAAAAGCCTTCTTTCGCACTCCGAAAGAAGGCTTTACAAATTAAAAGTGCAATCCACATTTTTCCATCATAGGCAAATTGACGATAGTTGTATTTTTAATTGAGTCAATTTCATAATTCATGTTTTGAAAAAGTCCAAAACACTCGTCCAATTTCAAAAAGGCAATTTTTTTGAAATTAAACGACTATTTCTTTTTCAATCTTTTCTTGACTAACTTTTTGTTGCGCGAAAAGTTTCACATTGTAAATGATTTGCTTTAATAATAGTTCTGTTGCAACCTTTTGACCCTGGTTATAATTGGTTTGTGAGTTGTTTTTAATCGAACTTAATTTTAAACCAACATCAATAAATGCTAATATCCCAATAAATGTCCAATTTCTCTATTAAATGTTATTCAGGATAATGGCCCGATTGCCGAATAACCTATTACCATGCTAATACACGCCATTACCAAAAACCAGTATTTTTGTAACGATTGATTACTGCTTCACTTGCCTTTGATTTTATTAAGATTTTCAATTACCAAAAATAATTACCAAAAAGATTACCAAATACCGTTACAACAAAGGCACCTCTAGTAAAATGAAAATATACAAGTTTACTGGAGGTTATATATGATTATTGGTTATGCACGTGTTTCTACTATTGACCAAAACTTAGATCGTCAAATTAGTGTTCTTAATGAATACGGTTGTGAAAAAATAGTAAAAGAGAAGTTTACTGGTACTATTAAAGATCGAAAAGGACTTCATCAACTGTTTGATGTAATCAGGAATGGAGATACAGTTGTAGTGGAGAGTATCTCCCGTTTAGGACGTAAAACATTGGATATCCTCAACATTATTCAACAGTTCGAAGAGACAGGAGTGCAATTCATTTCTTTAAAGGAAAATATGGATACAAGAACCTCTACAGGCAAAGCAATGTTCCAAATGATGTGCGTAATTGCTGAATTAGAAAGAAACCTTATTGCTGAGAGAGTAAAGGAAGGACTCGAAGCAAGTAAAAAGCGTGGAAAAACATTAGGTAGACCCAAGCTAGATACAGAAAAGCTTGCTGTTGCACTTCGGATGTATGACAGTAAAGAATATTCTATAAAAGAGATAGTCTCAGCAACCGGAATATCTCAAGGTTCTCTATATAGGGTAATCAATCGAAGAAAACTAGGAGAAATAAACTGATAAGGAGTATTTTATTATTTCTCCACATTTACTTTGCGGTCTAGAGCAAAACCCTGTCATTAAGCCTAATAGGGTCATGTTTATCTGTTATGTTAGCAGGATGTAACGTTGATCCTGATCCTGCTCCACCTGAAGTAGATGCTCCGGCAGATAATGAAAACGATATACCTGACGTTGATGAAAATGGTACACCTGGCGTTGATGAGAATGACAACATGAATAAAGATGATGAAAAAGATAACGATCCCGATCCAGAAGATCCAATAGAAGATCCAAAAGATTTCCAAGATGAAGATAATAGAGACAATTAAATTCAGATAGCTATCTCTAGGGAATATCCTTTTTTAATCTATTACCAATACGCGCTGTATAAAAAACCTGAAGATTTATCTGATTTTCAGGTTTTTTGCTGCTTCCAGCATAGGGTAGCTTCAGGAAAATGCGGATACACAACGATAAGGAATTCTCAACCCATAAAACCCTTCTGACTAGTATTTGGATTTTTTATTGTAAGGACTCTTGGAGATCCTTTCTACAGCGTCAGCATTTCTTGTTAGTTGTTCTATAATTTTTTGATTAGACATTGGCCTCCCCCATTAGACCTTATTAAAAAACCCATTTAGTTTTTTTAATAAGGTCTAATGGGGGAGGTTTTTCATTTTTATTAATGCTTTCAAATGAAAAAATTCCTACATGCGGTACCTCCAATATTTTATCCTATGAACAGAGATGAGGAGACTATTGTGTCATTTTCCTAATTAGAGCATAAAGTGATATTACCCATTTAATTCCTCCTTGAAAATAAGGAGATGTTTCTATATGTCAGGTTGTAAACACGATTGTGACCACGATTGTGACCACGGTTTTGGATTTGGTGGAGGTTTCGCCTTTATAGTCGTTTTGTTTATACTCTTAATCATTGTTGGAGCTAGCTGTTTCGGTGGCGTTGACCAATGCTGTCCTGCCCCCGTTCATGGATATAGCGGTTTCTGCTAAAAAGAGTATGAAAAAAGCCGACCTTTTTTGGTCGGCTTCTTCAAATTTGAAATCAACTACAAGCGACCTAATTGGCGTGATGCTTGTTGAACTAACCTGCTCTAGTTCATTAAGCAAAAATACCACCAAATGGAAGCCACGGTTCTCAACTAACGCCCCCGTTAGCCACCCATGAATCGCAAAAATCAGCGATTCACTACAAAGAATGAGGTTGGTTAGGAAGTGTCAATACTGGTACTGACCTAATCCAGTCACCCCTTATTTTAATGGTAGTTTCTTAAGACTTATTGTAGAGTTGACACAAACTGTGAAGGAGTGAATGATAAGGAGTGCTAAACCTGATTGTTGTGGGTAATGCGGTAAAATCATTGACGATATTAAAACAGGAGAACCGAGATGGTGCAATGATTGTCAATAATTTAGTAAGCAGTTCGACAAAATGGGGGAAGTGTTTACTCTCGGATTTTATATAATTTTACTTGTCATTCATGACAATCCAATATCGAGCATTGGATTGTACAATTGGATTAAAGTAAAAAGATCCGAAGTAACACTTCAAAAATATGAAGAAGTATTTGTATGAAAGCTTCAAACAAAACTTCTTTAGTATTGTCCCCCATTTTTTCACCACCTTGGCCTAATTATATTTGTTAAAACCAAGCGATGGTACAGGTATTTTATGGAGAGTAGAGTTGACACAAACTGTGGTTGTCAAAGTCAAAAAAGTAATTATTCCCCGGCCAGGAATAATTACTTCAATAATAATCGATATTGTAAGTAATAAAGGATATTGTAAGTATATGCAGCAATATTTGAAAGGTGAAACTATTAACTGTTTGATGAACAGTACGGTACGAATACACTACGCTTGTTTAACTAAACTGTCTTTTAAACAAACTTTTTCCGGGGGTGATTTGGACTCACTCCAATCAATAAGAAAGTGAAATAGTTGAAGGATTGCTGGTATGATGTCACTAAGGGGGGCAAATAAGTGTGACTTACCAGAATCAAGACATAAAAAGGCACCCCCTAATTTAGAAGGACAAGGAGGTATGTTGTCGACGTGAATGAAAATCAAGTCGTAAAGAAAAATAAAATTGGTACGAATACATAGAGGCTCATAGTGAAATTATTGCAAAGCGCTGTAGTGGTTGTAGGGAAATGAAGGAGTTAGAACACTTTTCTAATGTTTAGGCGGTACGCGTAGCAAATGAAAACCATGTCTTGTTGAATACGGTAAAAAATACAGCGAAAAAAGGCCTGAATATACAAAAAGATATTATGAGAAAAATGGAGAACGTATACGTGAACGTGCTAGGGAACCTATCTTATGCTAGGAGAGACAGAAAGTAAACAGAAATACCCATGTACCAATTTTTGATACAGGGAGGGCTTCCATCCCACTCCTGAATGTGTTTCTCACATTGTAACTTACCAGAACAACAAAGAAATCCTGTACCCACCTTGCTGGAAACAGGAGTAGAAGACATTTAGGTGTACCAATACTGTGCCACCGAACCGGCTTTATTATTCAAACTGTTTCCAGGACACACGAACCCCCCTCATGATTAGGCAATATCATAAGGGGCGTCGGAAGATATTGCAAAGATTTCATGTTTTCCTATATAGGATATATCCTATGCCCATAGTGAAAAATACGTTACTCACTTTATATAAAAAAAGGGCCCCAGCTACAGAGTTAAAGTGGTTTTCTCTAAATACTACCTGGCCTTTTCCTGGAGAATAAACTTTTAGATAAGAAAGTTTAAACCGCGATTACTTATGTTTTATCTCTTCATCATTCTCCTCGTGCTTCGCTCTAAATGATCTATTTATTGCTACTAATATAGTGGTTAGTATGAGTAAATGAATCAAATTTACTGGGTTGCCAAATGGATCATGTATGTATATTTCTTTTGTGTAGATTAATCCAATAGCAAAGATGATTCCAAATAAGATTAATAGGTCGTCTAGTAAATGTGGAAATTTTTTAAGCATGTCAATACTCCTTTCATTATGTCAAATATCACCATTCCCTTATTTTATCAATTTTATTCGTAGCATTACTTAAGCCTATAAAGGGTATGGCTCCCATAAATAAATGACCAAGATCAATCCAGCATCACAACAACCCGAATTCCTTATTAGATTCGGGTTGTTGTGATGCATAGTTTGTGTGTTGAAACATTCATATAAAAAGTGCATAAAGGCTTCAGTTCATTGTAAACAAGGAGGTGTTGCTACTGATCCGTCGAACTTTAAATTGGTAATTAAAAAATCATACATTCATATCCAAGTGAAAAATTACCCTTGATGAACTAAGGAGCAGTTTAGTTGAAGAGTTATATTGCATATTTAGTTACCCGGTTGAGCATCTTATTAAAGGACCTTTTGGTTTAATTCAAAATTGGAGGGATTTTTTTATGGATAATAACACTAAGAAAAAAATTGAATCTGAGGTTAAAAAAAGTGTGGATATTGAAATTGCACAAGAATTAAGTGACTTTAGAAATCAATTAAATAGTCTGCAAAGTTCACTTTCTAATCTACAACAAAGGCAACAACAATCCGGCCAACAAATGGGAAATCAACAAGGGCAACAACAGTCTGGCCAACAAATGGGGAATCAACAAGGGCAGCAACAATTTGGCCAAATGGGACAGCAAAACCAACTACAATGATAGCTTTATAAATATTAAATTCTCAATATTCAACCCTTTTTCTTTAACATTTCACTATTCACTTTAAAAAATACACTTCAAAAAGTGAAAGCTAAAAAGATAAAAAAATCCTTACTATAAATAAAAAACCCGACCAAAAATGGACGGGTTTTTCTTATTCGCTAAATGTAATCACAAACAGTGCAGCACAACAACCCGAATCCAAGAAGGAATTCGGGCAGAATCTTCAAATATTGCATTTGAAGATTTTAGGTATTAGGCGAATGCCTTCTATAGTTGCCATGTTGATAAGTCTTTCAACTCAACTTTCCACGCCATCTAGTTATCAGTAGTTGACAATGACGGTTCCAGAGGGTTAATTCGATTAAGTTCACTCACTCTATGATAACTAAACAACACTCAAGTTTGTTCCATTATCCGAATTAACGACAAAACTATAGGACTTGTATTAACCATTGTGGACACATTTTGAAATATTTAAACATTGTTTTGGTTTAATTTGTTGCACAGTCCGAATACACTACGCTTATGGAACCATCTAACCCGAGAGTTTCATAAGAAGAAACTACCCTAAAGACAGCTCCGATCTTCAGCTAAAGCACCTGTTACTTAAGAACAAAATTTATTTATTCAGCACTAATATTCCTATTTTTCTTTTTAAAATAAACGAATTAAGAATGGTTAACCCTAAAAATTATAAGAAACATATTTGTAGAAATAATGTCTCCTGCTAAATTTAATTCATCAGCTATGTAGAAACTTATTTTCATGGTTAACAAGAAAAAGGCTTCCGCAGCAACTCTTATTTTATTTGAGCAAAGGCTTCATTGTTTGACGAGTTTCTTCTATTATATAGTGATCTTTTTAAAGTCTTTTTTCATATTCCTTAACCAACTTATAAAAAGTTGTCTTTTTAACGCCTAATTCCGCCATGGCATTCACAGCTGTCATATCCCCTGCTTTCCATAAATCATAGACTTCTTTAAACTCTTCCGTTACTTGAGCTTTCGGACGGCCGAAGGGTACACCGTTTTTTAAAGCCACATCAATTCCTTCACGCTGCCGTTTTCGAATACGGTCTCGTTCCTCTTCCGCCATCCAGGAAAGGATTTGTAAAACAAGATCTGCAATGAATGTTCCTAAACTATCCTTAAATTGAGTAGTATCTAACAAAGGCATATCCATAACCACGATATCTGCCTGGATGTTTTTTGTGATGTCATTCCATTCCTGAAGAATCTCTTCCTTGTTCCGTCCAAAACGATCAAGTGAATGAATGTAAAGAACATCCCCTTTCCGGATCATTCGTTTTAATAATTGATATTGGACTCGTTCAAAATTTTTCCCACTTTGTTTATCCATAAAGATATCTCGTTCATCAAGGCCCTTTTCTTTCATGGCTTGAAGTTGTCGTCCTTCATTTTGATCTTTGCTGCTGACTCGTATGTACCCAAATTTACGAATATCCATTTTTTTACTCCTTATCTACTTTTCTTTCTCTTATTCTATCAAATGCGTTCGTAAAAGTGTATGCAAAACAAAGAACGTTCGCTAAGTGTTTTTAAACTTTAACGAACGTAAAAAAAAGAGGATTTTATTGAAAAAATTCCCGTTCGTAAAAGTGTACTTTTACGAACTTCGGTACAAACTAAAAAGATAGATTATTAGTTTACTTTAAATTAAAAATTTCAAAAAACTTCGGAGAAGTATAATTTTATGAAGTTTTTTGATTGTTACGAATCTCCTTATTGTTCCAAGCATATAGTTTATAGGGGTCCTACCAACAAAAAGCGAAAAACATACGCTAAGCAAATTTCGACATAAAGAAAGCCGATTTTTCCTACGTTAAGGAAGTATCGGCTTTTATTACTGTAAATCACTTATACAATAGTTCACTAAATTCTTTCTTTTAGTTCGAGTGGAAAAATAATACTACACTGGGTTCCTAGTTGAGGTTTACTATCTATGTAAAGATCTCCGCCATGAGCTATAATAATTTGTCTTGCAATAGCCATCCCTAATCCAGTTCCAGAATTATTAGAAGAGGCATCTGTTCCTCGGAAATACCGATCAAATAAGTGATCAACAGTTTCTTGATCCATGCCGACCCCATCATCCTCGATTAAAACACGAATTTGTCTTAGATGAGACAAGTCTTGATGAACTATGACTTTAATTTTAGTTTCGGGAGGATTGTGTTTAATACTATTTGCAATTAAGTTTTCAAATGCGCGCTTTAGGTATCTCGTATCCATTTTAAGAAAAATTTCTTCTTTATTTGTTTCAAATGAAAACATCTTGTTTTTTGATTCTGGCAATCCTTTGAGTTGTTCCAAAATGTCTTTGATAACATTTACTAGGTTTTTTTGTTCAAGTTGTATCGGAATAGCATCATTTTTTAATTGAAAAGTTAAGTTGAAGTCTTCTATTAGTTGCTCCATATATTCCACACGTTCTTCCATGGTTTTAGCAAAGTGACGTACTTTTTCTTGTTCCCAATCATATTCCTGTGCAGATAATAAGACAGTATATCCTTTAATAACAGATAGGGGAGTTTTTAAATCATGAGAAACGCCTGTCATCCATTCTTCCCTTGTTTTTTCTAATAACTTCCTTTCTTCCTCGTTTTTCTTAAGGGTTGTTGTTAGCCCTGAAAGAGCCTGAGTTAATTCTTGATACGTTTTATACTCTGCTTTATTCCGGCGGCTCTTCTTGGAATGAAACTTCAAATAATAAGAGGGTTCTTCATATTTACCTTTAGATAGATTGTCAATCCAAAATACAATATATAGTAAAGGAGCACCTAATTGTTTTCCAAAAAATAAAGCAATTAAAATTCCAATTATAATAATGGAAAGAATCCATAGATTATTCATCCAATAAAAAAATGGATTATTATTAGCCATTGGTTTCCCTAACACCCATGTTAGATCCTGATTGTCTATGGTTTTATACCATGTAGACAACTGATAGCCCTTTTTAGCAGGGTACAGGTAATCAGACACTAGTTCCCCAGGAATATAATGATCCGGCACATTTTTTGGTTTTTTAAAGGAAAAAACTTCATCACCCTGTTCATCCAATACTTGCATCCACATTTTATTTTTTTCTAAATCCTCTTTTATTTTCGAGCTTACTGAAAGGCCTTGATCAACAACAACCGTATCTTCAACAATTTTGCTAATCGATAATTGTGGAGTTTCTGTTTTGTTATGTCCAAGAAAGAAGCTGAATAGAACGATGCTGATCACAATGAGTAAACCCCAAATAAGCATTAACCAGAAAAGTCGTGATACAAAGTAATATGCGACACGATTTTTTAATTTCACAACAAGTCCTCATTTGTTGTTACTTCAAATATATACCCTAATCCCCGAACCGTTTTAATCCATTTAGGTCTACTAGGATCTTTCTCTATTTTTTCACGTAAACGTCGTACATGTACCATCACCGTACTATCTCCACCATAAAATTCCCCCCATACATCTTTATATATTTGATGTTTACTCAAAATCTGGTTAGGATGTTCGCAAAAATAGAATAAAAGTTTCATTTCCTGAGTAGGACATTCTATCCTTACACCATCAACAATAAGCCTTCCAGTATTGGGATCTATTTTTAAATAGCCATAATCGTATACCTTTTTACGTGAATGTGGTGATGGAATTTGAGTAGAACGCCTTAATTGGGCTTTCACACGAGCTACTACTTCTAAAGGATTAAAAGGCTTTGTAATATAGTCATCGCCTCCAAAACTAAATCCCTGCAATTTATCTAAATCTGTAGTTTTAGCCGTTAAAAACAATATAGGTACATCTGTATCTGAACGAATTTTGCTACATAGAGTAAACCCATCAATATCCGGTAACATAACATCTAACAATATAATGTGAGGATTTTCATGTATAGTTTTTACCAGAGTCTCGGCTCCTGTATTGGCTTTTAAGATATTTTGAAATCCTTCCTTTTCAAAGACGACAGTTAATAAATCTAGAATATGCTGATCGTCATCAACAATCAGAATTTTATGATCTTCGAGTTTGAAAGTCACACTTGTTCCTCCCTTCTATCTTAGTATTATTTTACATTAAACATAAGTTGAAGTAGTTGTTATAGGAAAGAATTTATATTCTGTTTAGGATTCAGAATAGTCAAACCATTACGTAACCCTTGATACTACGAGGATGTGGCATAAATAGAAAGTAATTTTCGGGGCAAATCGTTAAGTAAATGTTTAGAAAGAGTTTCGTTCATGTTAAAAAAGTTTCGTTTACGATTGAAATGAGGTGAGGAACAGATGAATGATCAAATAATAATGACAAATGAGCTAACCAAAAAGTATAAGAAGCATACTTCTGTGGACGGGTTGAACTTAAGAATTGAACGTGGACAAATTTACGGCTTTCTTGGACCTAATGGCGCTGGAAAAACAACAACGATTAGAATGTTGCTAGGATTAATTAAGCCAACTAAGGGAAATATCGAAATTTTTGGTCAAAACCTGAACAAAAACCGGCTACAAATTTTACAAAGAATCGGATCGTTAGTAGAGTCTCCAACGTACTATGGAAACTTAACTGGTCGTGAAAATTTAGAGGCTGTTCGTAGATTACGGGATCTTCCGGAAAAACGGGTTAGCGAAGTGTTGGAAATTGTAAGATTAACCAAAGTGGCAAACCGACTAACAAAAGAATATTCGCTTGGAATGAAGCAACGTCTCGGTATTGCTGTTGCCCTACTTAGTAATCCAGATTTATTAATACTAGACGAGCCGACTAATGGTTTAGATCCATCCGGTATTCAAGAAATCAGAGAGTTGATTAAGGAGTTGCCGGAGGCTGGAATGAGTGTCCTTGTATCCAGCCACTTGTTAGGTGAAATAGATCAAATGGCAACACAGGTAGGGATCATTAATAATGGAAAAATGATTTTCCAAGATTCGATTGAACGCTTAAGACAAAAACGAAAACCTCTATTAAAAGTTGGAGTTAATGATGTAATGAAAGCAAATGCAATATTAAAAGAACGAGAATTAAAGGCTGATTTACAAGACAATTTCTTGTGGTTATCTCAAACGGATCCGGCATTTGTTTCAGAAATTAACTCTATTCTAGTCCATTCGGGTGTATCTGTATATCGACTTGAGGAAGTGAAAAGAACACTTGAGGATATCTTTTTAGAATTAACTGGTACTGAGGGAAGCTTATGAAAAAGTTATTACAGGCAGATCAATTAAAATTAAAACGTTCGTCGTTTTTGATTATCATTTTATTGGTTCCGTTACTTATCTTGGCGTATGAGTTGGTAAATCTCACCTATCGTGCTGAGTTTGTGGAAAAACAAGCTGAGATGTTCGGTGCTGGTTCTATGTGGATATTTTTATTGTATGACAATAGTTTGTTATTCGGCCTAGGTTTCCCATTAGCCGTCACACTTGCTGCATCAGTGATAGCAAATATTGAGCATCAGGCAAATGGATGGAAACAAACCCTTTCAATGCCTATATCAAGGGGAAAAATTTATTTGAGTAAATTTATTTGGCTAACTATTAGTCTATTTCTTTCCACTACTATTTTTCTGACCGGTATGGTTTTTCTAGGAAAGGCTCTAGGATTTGAAGGTGGTATTCCTTGGGGCTTATTAATAGGCGATTGTTACGGTATGTTGATTACCGTTTTACCAATTATGGCTTTTCAATTTTGGTTATCTATGACCATTAAAAATCAGGCTTTCTCGATTCTTATTGGATCTGTTTCTGCTATTATGGGTCTATTTTTAGCAGCTACTCAAACGACAAGGTGGTTCCCTTTAGCTTATCCAATCCAATCATCAACGGTTATATTGCAGTATGAGGGTATAGGGTATAACCCAGATTTTTCAGCCTACCTCGTTATCAATTTGATATTAGGTATAATCCTAATGTTTATAGGTTCTATGCATTTTGCTAAACGGAATGTCCAGTAGGGAGGGATTATTTTGAAAAATGTCTTATATGTCGAACGATTAAAGTTAAAACGCTCCAAGTTGTGGTTACTTTACTTGATAGGTCCCTTATTAGGTGTATTCCTGGCTTATATTAACTTCTTTAAAAACTATGATCTTTTTATGCAGCCTGGAGATAATGCATGGATTGAAGTGTGGACACAGGTAGCGTTATTTATGGGTCCTTTTGTATTACCAATCTTGGTTGGGATATACGCAGCAATTGTTTGTAGAAGTGAACATGTCGGGGGTGGATGGAAGCAACTACTAGCTTTACCGATCAAACATTCAGAGATCTTTTTAGGGAAATTTCTAACGGTGGTAAAAATGGTAATTATTACAATGATAATCTTATTAATCTTTTTTATAGGATTTGGTTATGTAAAAGGAGTCGAAGGCAGTCTTCCGGTTTTTACTATATTTTGGTTCATGATTAGAGGCATTTTAGCGTGCTTGCCATTGATTCTTCTACAACTAATTATATCCATAAGGGCTAAAACATTTGGCATACCATTAGCTGTTAGTATTATTTTTACTCTTCCAGCTATTATTATTGCCAGTACACCATTAGGGCAGATTTATCCATGGACGCAGCCTATGCTGGCGATGTCACCTGAAGATGAATCCCCTATTCAATCTTATTTCTTATTTTATGCACTACTAATTGGAACCTTCATAGTTTTACTGCTTTATGGTTTGCGGAGTTTTGCAAAACGGGACACGATTTAACTGATTCTGGCCGATTTTCTCTTGGATAGTTAAAATCGGCTTTCTTTTAGTGCATGATTTTGATTTGCTGAAGTTATTAGATTAGGACGAAGTTCTTATTTAATATTTTGAATAATTATATAGTTTACCTGTACAGAAAGTCATCAATTTCTGTACATTGAAGAATTTAAGTAGTTTTCTAGCTTTCTATCTACTATATGTGTTCATAAACTCTGTAAAGAAATCTATGTTCAGATATTATCCCTAACATTAAGTTATGTTACGATAAAACAGAAAATTAAAAAACAGAGGGGGAGAAATTAATGAAGGTAGGATATGCTCGTGTTTCAACAGGCATTCAAAATCTTGATTTACAATTAGATGCTCTTAGGGAACATGGTTGCGAAGAAATATTTACAGATAAAATTAGTGGCGCCAAAGATAAAAGACAAGGATTGGAAGAAGTCCTTCGATTTGTACGCTCAGGTGATACGATAGTAGTTTGGCGCTTAGATCGATTAGGTAGAAATATGCAGCATTTAATTAAAATTGTGAATGACCTTAATGACCGAGGCATTAGTTTCCACAGCTTGCAGGAAAACATTACGATGGACAAGGTTAGTGCAACGGGGCAACTTATGTTTCATCTATTTGCAGCCTTTGCTGAATTTGAGCGTAATCTTATTCAGGAGCGATCAGCAGCTGGCCGTGTTGCAGCAAGAGCCAGAGGACGATTAGGAGGAAGACCAGAGAAGTTAGATAAGAAAGAGTTAGAAATGTTAAAGACATTAGTGGCAAATGGGACGCCCATTACGGATATTGCTCAAAGGTGGGGTGTTTCCCGAACAACTGTTTATCGGTATTTAGAAAAGAAGTAAGTCTTTGAATACGAAAGGATGGATGGGGAGGAAATGGCATCAAGAGGGAAAGAATTACTTACAGCAGACCAAAGAGCTGAATTAGTACGGATTCCATCCGATATGACCGAAAGGGAACTGGAAACCTATTATACTTTTTCGCAATATGACTTGGACGTTATTAAACGGCATAGAAGAGATCATAATCGTTTGGGATTTGCTGTCCAATTATGTGTATTGCGCTATCCGGGGTGGTCTCTTACAGATGTTGAACCTATACCAGATTATGTAATCCAATATATAGCAAAACAGATAAATGCTAATCCCGATTCTTTTTCCTTATATGCCCAACGTGACCCAACAAAGCATGAACATATGGAAGAAATCCGACAGGTATATAGATACCAGAATTTTTCTGTAAGTACATATCGGGAATTAGCTCAGTATCTTTTGAAACATGCTCTTCAAAATGGCAATTCCATGTATCTACTTCGAACTGTTCAAGAAGAAATACGGAATCGAAAAATAATTCTTCCTGGAATGACTACAATAGAGAGACTTGTCTGGGAAACTCGTCGGAGAGCAGAGGAAAAGATTTTTAAATCCTTAGCCGGGACCCTTTCAAACTGGCAAAAGAAAAAGTTGGATGAATTTATCGATCCACTAGTGGAAAGCAAGAAAACCCCATTAGCATGGTTGAGGGAAATTCCCGGCCAGTCATCACCTGATTCCTTTCTAAAAGTAATAAAGCGTTTGGAATATATTCGGGACTTGAAACTTCCGACAAATTTACATGAAGTACATCCCAATCGATTGCTTCAATTATCACGTATCGGAGCACGTTATGAACCTCATTCGTTTCGCAGATTTAAAGAAAATAAGAAATATGCCATCCTTGTAGCATATCTAGGAACACTAAGTCAGGACTTAATTGACCAAGCAATTGAAATTCATGATCGGCAAATGATGATTTTACAATCGAAAGGTCGCAAATCACAAGAGGAAATGCAAAAGGAAAATGGAAAAGCAGTTAATGAAAAGGTTGTTCATTTTGCAGATATTGGAGCTGCGCTTATTCAAGCACGAGATGAAGGGCTTGATCCATTTAGCACCATTGAAAAGGTAATGCCTTGGGATAAAATCGTTACTTCCGTTGAAGAAGCAAAAAAGTTAGCACGACCAATGGATTATGATTACCTTGACTTGCTAGAGAATAGATTTATTTATTTAAGAAAGTATACCCCTACTCTTCTTAAATCATTAGAATTTCGTTCTACAAATGCAGCAGAACCATTATTACGTGCATTAAAAACATTGAATGAGATGAATGAATCAGGAAAAAGAAAAGTACCAGATGGAGCACCATTAGATTTCGTCCCAAAACGATGGGAAAAGCATGTGTACGATGAAGAAGGAACAATTAATCGACATTATTATGAAATGGCTGCCCTAACGGAATTAAAAAATCATATTCGTTCAGGGGATGTATCTGTAGTAGGTAGTAGGCTTCATAAGGACTTTGAGGAATACCTTGTTCCTAAAAATGAATGGACAAAAACCAATCTTACAGATACTAGATTAGCAGTTCGCTCATCAGCAGAGGAATACCTTGAGGAAAGAAGGAGTGCCCTAGCCGAACGCTTTACATGGGTTTCAAATAACCTTGATAGTCTTGAAGGAGTAAATATAGAAAAAGCAAAACTTAGGGTAGATCGTTTGGAAAAGGATACCCCAGAAGATGCACGAACCTTCAGTTTATCCTTATATAATATGCTTCCAAGAATTAAGCTCACTGATCTTTTAATGGAGGTAGCGCACTGGACAGGATTTGACGAAATGTTAATACATGCTTCCACCAATCGCCCTCCAAAGGGAGAAGAAAAGGTAATTTTAATGGCTGCGCTTATGGCAATGGGGACGAATATTGGATTGACTAAAATGGCAGATGCTACACCTGGAGTTACTTATCACCAGATGGCCAATGCCGCACAATGGCGATTGTATGATGATGCTATAAATCGAGCACAGGCAACTTTGGTAAATTTTCAGCATAAGCTTGCTCTAGCTTCTTATTGGGGAAATGGCACCACATCTTCATCTGACGGAATGCGTGTACAAGTTGGTGTTTCATCGTTGCATGCTGAAGCAAATCCCCATTATGGCACAGGAAAAGGGGCAACCATTTATCGGTTTACAAGTGATCAATTTTCGGCTTTTTATACGAAAGTCATTAATACAAATGCAAGAGATGCCGTACATGTCATCGATGGTTTGCTTCATCATGAAACAGAATTAAATATTGAGGAGCATTATACTGATACAGCTGGTTATACCGATCAAGTTTTTGGTTTAAGTCACTTGTTAGGATTTCGTTTTGCACCAAGGCTGCGTGATCTAGCCGATGCCAAACTATTTACCATTCAAAAACCAAGTGATTTTCCTGACCTAGAAAAATTACTTCGTGGACGGATTAACATAAAGGTTATTCAAGAAAACTTTGATGATGTACTCCGTTTAGCCCATTCTATTCGAGAAGGAAAAGTGTCCGGTTCACTTATTATGGGGAAATTAGGATCATATGCAAGGCAAAACAAGTTAGCTACTGCTTTGCGAGAAATGGGAAGAATCGAAAAAACTATTTTTATCTTAGATTACATATCTAATGAAACACTTCGTAGGCGTATTCAAAGAGGATTGAACAAAGGGGAAGCAATGAATGGCTTAGCAAGAGCATTATTCTTTGGAAAACGGGGTGAGTTACGAGAACGAGGGCTGCAAGACCAACTTCAACGTGCAAGTGCCTTAAATATTATAATTAACGCCATTAGCGTATGGAATACCGTATATCTTACCGAAGCAACAAATTTGTTGAAGGAAAAAGGAAATTTACGGGAAGACTTACTAAAACATACTTCTCCATTGGGATGGGAGCATATCAATTTTCTTGGTGAATACACCTTTGATATGAAGAAAATAGCAAGTTTACATTCGCTGCGCCCTCTTATTCAATAAAAATAATAGCCGAAGATTTCCTTAGCGTAGGAAATATCGGCTTTATTTATGTCGAAATTTGCTTAGCGTATGTTTTGCGCTTTTTGTTGGTAGGACCCCATATGCCAAAGATAATAATGAATATGCCCAAGAGCAAGTTTTTATCCTACATGCACAAAGCGCAATTCTAGAAGAAGATAATCAAGCAAGGTTACAAAACCCTCTCTTTGAAAATGCTACCGAAGGTGAAATCAAAAATGCAGGAGATTTTTATCTTGAAAAAGACGGTGGATTGTTCGGAGGTTATCATATTTATGCTCGTCCGTACTCCCTTAAAGTATCAGCTAATCAACCGGATACGGTGATTAAATTAAATGGAAAAGAAGTTTTTAAAACAAAAAACGGTCAACTTGAAAAGAATATTAATGGACTAGCGCCAAGTAAATATACCGTTACTGGAACAAAAAAATATGAATTTGTTAATATACAAACAAAAGAAGAAGTGTCTCTTTTCGATGATGAAGAACGTCAAAGTGAAATTGAATTGGATGTAGAGGGGAAAAAGATTGATGTGGAAGCAACCATTGAAAATGTTGAGATATTTGTAAATGGGAAAACCACAGAAAAAAAAGCCGAAATGATTAAAGAGGATGAGGGAGGCTTGTTTGGTAATAGTGATGATGACGAGGAAACAAATTTCGGGCCCGTATCAACGGATGGTTCAATCAAGGTCCATGGAGAAGCTACCTATCCCTGGGGAGCTGCAACAAGTGACGCTCTAACGGTAGATGAAGATACAGTGAGTGTGGATGTTACACCTAAACCATTTGGAGAGAAAGAAAATAAAGACAAAGTTGTACAAGTGATCAATGATTTTGCTAAACAACGAGTTCAAGCGTTAGTTCAACAAAATGCTTCCGTTATTAAAACAGCTTCAGACAATATTGTAAAAACATACGCAGAAGATATCCAGTTCGCTAAATCAAATGAAAATTATTGGAAAGGGATAGCCCTGGGAACACGTATTGACTTCGGAAATATAACCTTATCGAAAGAAAAAGATCAATATCGAGTAAAGCTTCCAGTAGAATTTCATAGTGAACAAAAAGAATACTATGGATTTAATGAAGGCGATCCATTAGAAGAAGTGTTTGAAGAATATTTGGTCGTGGCAACGTATGATGAAAAATCTAAACAATGGACGATAGATGAATTAGATGATTATTATTCCGATGATGAATTTATGAAAGGGAAAGACGTTGTAAAAAGTGAATTTAAATAATAAAAAGCCTACGTTCCTTGCTGTTCAAGGATCGTAGGCTTTTTTTCTTGCTTATGTTGCTTTTAAATAAAGTTTGATCATAATACCTCACAAACCAGCACTTTACGATAAATATAAAGGATCCATTTTGAAAAAAAGTTTGATCAAAATGGATTCTTTTCCAGCAGATTTAAGTTTCGTTTTTATAAAAAAGTTGAACATTTTCTACCTGTATTGCTCAAACTTTATTATAAACAACCTGACTTTTTATAATAATAATCCTAATTGATTTAACAAGGATAAAAATATCTACTAGCATTACACTTTGAATTAACCATAAAGTCAGTATCACTCAGAGCTTTTCTTATAAGATCTTTATTATTTGGTATATGGAGAGTTGGAACATTTTTCATAAAATCACGAAAGGCCGGTAAGTTATCCCATAAATCCTTTATGTGCTGTTTAAATTCTTTCGAACTGCAATTTATAATGTCACTCTTATTTTTATATTCCGGATAAACAACGATAACTGGTAGCCCACTTGTAACGATACCATAACTCATTTCTTCCCGTAATGCCCTACTATTTTTGGTTGCTGAACTTAAAAACAAAATAATATTCTTTGAATTATTAAGTCGTTGACGCAGCCTCGGTTTTAATGTCTTTTCCCAATCACTACCATCTCGCACATTATAGGTTTTATCATGTGAGTCTATGAACGGAAAGGTACTATCTGCTGATTTCCAAGCCCTTAATAAATTGTAATATACAAAATCTTTAGTAGCGAAAGCACCCAGTTTACTTTCATTAAACGGTTCACTGACATAAAACGCTGAATAATTACCACTTCTGTATGCCATATCATTCTAATCCCCTTCATATCACAGCAATTATTAAATCCCCTGACTAAATACTATTATTCTCAAATTCCCTTAGCTTATTAAAATCTATGTTTTCTATTTGATTTTCCCTTATAAGAATTTTAACCTTAGACGGTTCTTTGAATTTTACTTTGCTGATTTTAAACGTCCAGAGGATAACTTCGAGTAATTCCTGATTGGTAGCTTTAAAATCCTTATGTCTAGTTATACCTGTTCCTAACAATGGTAGTGCAATCGGGTTTTGATTGTATAAAGAATTGGCTTCATCCCAAAATCTTAATAGGCATGTTGCATATTCTGCTAATCTCAAATTAGCTTCATTTTTTTCATCAAATTTTGAAAATGCAACAAGAAAGTAGTCTTTATCCTGAAAAATACTCCCAAGTTCATACCTTGCTGTCTTTCCACCAAGCCTTCTGCTCACGCCTTCTTCTATTGCTTTCAATCTTGGTTCTTTTGCTACCCTTTTATCAAATGAATTAATTTCTCTAGCAGTTGGATATTTATTTAACAAATAGATTCCATTTAATGAATTTGAAGAAATTATTTTGTCATCTACTTTCGTATCGAAAAACTCATTAAAAGCAATCACTTTATAGCAATCATCCTGTTCGAAAATATCACCAGAAGTAATTTCAATTAATGAACCATCAACATTCAAAGTTATTTCCTTTAGACCTGATGTAACAATGAAATATCTAATAATATAAATAATGGAGATAATTACTAAAGCAAAAAATAAAAATTTATTATAGCTTACTTCAAAAAACGTTAAAATAGCCATAACCACTGTAAATAATAGACCTGGAACAGCCATTGCTTTTTGCCAAAAACTCCAATTCTTTGACAAATCTTTCATTTTAGAAAATCTTTTTTTCATGATTCTTCCTTCTCATTTCTTAGATAGTCTGGATTGTTCATCGAACTAAACTCTTACGGTTCAAAGTAAATAGGACAACTGTAATGAATGCCTTTTATACTAATACTATTATACCAATCTAACCCAGTTTCATCAAATTCTCAATATTTACTTTATTTAAAAATGTGAAACCATTTGATATTTTTCGATTTCGACTTAGCTATGCAGTCATTTCCCAGATGGGAGCACTTTTTTGAAATTCCTACTTCAACTAAACTACATACAACCTTATTTATAAGTTTAGCATTAATGTCCAATTTAATTGTGGAGTGTTACTCAAGAATATGGTCCGTTTACTGAACAAAAAAAACCTGCAACACAGGATTTTTGATATTTATTGTTTATCGAAGTTTATTTAGTTTAATTAAATAATACAAACCATTGTCTCGAATATCTTTGTTGTTTTGAACATAATCCCATGCAGCAGATATACCAATTAAACCTACACTTAACATTGCAGCTATATGTACAGGAATTTGTCCCGTTACTGTACCGATTAATGGAGTATAAGCTTTTGGGTCTCTTAGATCGTTAAATAATCGTTTTAAGACTTGAATTTTCTCATTGTCGGCTTTTTTCTTTAAATCATCGATTAAAGGATTAATTTTGTACTTAACAAGCTCTTTAGCGTGAGTTTCAATATATTTTGTATCAAAATCCTGAAGTAATTCGAAATTTATTCTTTCCATTTCAAAACGAAAATTTTCTAATTCATCTCTTAATTGGTACCTTATTTCAAGAACATCTTCCATAGAAAATTGTGATACATCTGGAAGGTTAAGCTTAATTGCTTCAAAAGCTAATGAAGGGGATTGATGTATACTTTCAGCAATTTTTTTTCGATTAATTAAAACTTCTTCATTATCATAGGTGGATTTCATTAAATTATTAAGTACGTTACTTGTAGTCAAGACTTGATTACCATAAGCAGTGGCTGCCAGAATAGAACTAAGTAAGTCATGATAATATTCCTTAACAAATCGAAGATCAAAAACCGTTTTTTCATCAATGGGATTTTTAAATGTTTCATAAATTTGACGAATTTCAGGGTCAGCAAATTTTATTTCAACCAGCTTATCCCGAACATTCTCACTCTTCCTCGGTTCTGTTCTCTTTATAAAGCAATCTTTAGTTTGATCGACGATAGAGTATGTCTGGCTAAAAATTTGATTTAATAAATCGTCACTGAGCTCTCGTAGGTTATCAATTCTACTTGATAGTATTCCTTCTTGGAATAACAGTTCTGTATGACGACTGAATTCATCATCAGTATAAGTGAAAATTTTTGTCACCTTTGCACTTATCCTTTTTCCTATCAAATCCTTCTTTGGAACAGACGTGTAAGCGCCAAGTGGTTCAACTTCTCCAAAAACATGTTCAATGATTTCAATGCTATCAAAATATAATGCAGCAAATTTAATTTCATCTACCTTTTCTTTAATTAATGGACCAATGTATTGTGTTTTTAGCATGTTTATCCTCCTTTTTTAGTTTTATCTTCGTTCCTATAATATTGAATTTCAAAACCTTTATTTCATCTTCTACTAATCTGCAACTTTAATTCATTAAGCAATAGGCCAACGAAGTTAACCACTAGCGATAATCTCTTCCTTTTTATCTAATTCACCATTATTACCCCATTCTACATAAAAGCCCTAATTACCCTTTTATATCTACCTGCTCGGCATTTAAATTCATTTCTTATTAGTTTCAGAAAGAGTTCGAGTGGTTTTTATGTTAAATTGTTGGGGGTACCCCTTCCAGTAATCGTTTAATTTTTATCTCGTTCTTCTTGATCATTTTAAGATAAACTTCAACAAATCTTTCTAAAGCTTCATCTGAAATTTCTTTTCGTTCACCTATGTTTTCAATTGTTGTTTTATTCACCCTGACCATCTCCTTTAACCAGCGTTTAAAAAGACAAAGAAGAAAAATTGAAAAAGCCCCTCTTTCGTCAACATCACGATCCGTTAATAAGAACAGTACCATAAACGGTCAGATGTGGTACAAAAATAGATTTTTATAAAAATGATCATAATCAGAGAATGTTTTATTCCAAAACTCATTCCTAAAATCAAATACCAAAAACTTGAAAAGAAGTTGAGTTTTGAGATTAATCTGGTATAGCTAAATGTAACACAATGTTATTATGTTACACGTATTGGTTTAGAATAAAGCAAAAAATCCTACGATCCTGTTCAAGGAAGTAGGTTTTTTTTACTTTTTCTTATTTAATAACTAACTGTTTTTTATATAGATTTAAATATAATTTAGTGCCTTATAGAACTAAACCAGCTAATAGGATGTCAATATCTTTCTCTAAAATTTTCATTTCCCTTATGATATACTATTTTTGTTCATGACAAATAACCCTCCAAAACCCTTTTGGAAGGATTTTTCTCTGTTTCACAAAATCGTTAATCAGGCTAAATCTAGGAATGCTTCTTTTCTCTTTAATAAAGCGTAAATCCAATGAAGCAACTTATTCATACAGGCAACGATTGACACTTTGGCCGGTTTTCCTTCTGATTTTTTCTTATCATAGAAGGCTTTAAGCTTTTTGTTCCTTGAACTTCTTATGCCACATAGTACGGCAAGATACAGAGAATGACGTAGTCTGCTCGAACCTCTTTTAGTAATACGATTAATGGTTGCCGTAAACTTACCCGATGAGTGAACACTTGGATCTACTCCAGCGAAGGCAACTAGTTTTTTCGGGTGATTAAACCGATCGATTTCACCAATTTCAGAGATAATCGTGGCTGCGGTTTTTTCTCCGATACCGGGAATCGATTGGATGATCTTATATTCTTCCAGTTCATTTGCCAGGGCCACTATACGATCTTCCAACTCAGAGAGGTGTCCCTGGTAATGAAAAAGCAACTCAATATACATAC
>NZ_JVPL01000252.1:0-662 GCF_001054655.1 Bacillus sp. 220_BSPC | reverse complement strand
AGAGTGTTATAGAGTTCTGTCCTAGCAGATCGGGTCAATGGGCATGGGAAAAAGCAAAAAAAATAATGGACTCCGCGTCTCGAAATCCATTTCAAATAAACGTGTATCAAAGTCACGTAATCAATMTTMGTATGTATATTGAGTTGCTTTTTCATTACCAGGGACACCTCTCTGAGTTGGAAGATCGTATAGTGGCCCTGGCAAATGAACTGGAAGAATATAAGATCATCCAATCGATTCCCGGTATCGGAGAAAAAACCGCAGCCACGATTATCTCTGAAATTGGTGAAATCGATCGGTTTAATCACCCGAAAAAACTAGTTGCCTTCGCTGGAGTAGATCCAAGTGTTCACTCATCGGGTAAGTTTACGGCAACCATTAATCGTATTACTAAAAGAGGTTCGAGCAGACTACGTCATTCTCTGTATCTTGCCGTACTATGTGGCATAAGAAGTTCAAGGAACAAAAAGCTTAAAGCCTTCTATGATAAGAAAAAATCAGAAGGAAAACCGGCCAAAGTGTCAATCGTTGCCTGTATGAATAAGTTGCTTCATTGGATTTACGCTTTATTAAAGAGAAAAGAAGCATTCCTAGATTTAGCCTGATTAACGATTTTGTGAAACAGAGAAAAATCCTTCCAAAAGGGTTTTGGAGGGTTATTT
>NZ_JVPL01000251.1:0-3312 GCF_001054655.1 Bacillus sp. 220_BSPC | reverse complement strand
GGGGTTCAGAATTTTTTAATTCCGAACCCCTTTTGTCTACAAACTGAGCACATCCAATAAGGATGTGCCTTCATAAAAGTATTATTTGTACATTTCGGCGACTTGTTTTTGCAATTCGCCATTTTCAAGGTACTCATCATAACTCATTTGCTTATCGACTGTACCTTTTGGAGTAAGTTCAATGATCCGGTTCGCAATAGTTTGGATGAACTGATGATCATGAGAAGAGAAGATCATAGATCCTTTAAAGCTGATTAAACCGTTGTTTAATGCCGTAATCGACTCTAAGTCCAGATGGTTGGTAGGTTCATCAAGCATCAGGACGTTCGAACCGCTTAACATCATTTTGGAAAGCATACAGCGGACTTTTTCGCCCCCTGAAAGTACACTTGCCTTTTTCGTGACTTCATCGCCTGAGAATAACATCCTGCCCAAGAAACCGCGCAGGAAGCTTTCGCTCTGGTCATTAGGAGAATATTGACGGAGCCAATCGACAAGATTTAAATCGACACCTTCAAAGAATTCAGCATTATCCTTAGGGAAGTATGCCTGAGAGGTCGTAACGCCCCATTTGAATGAGCCGCCATCCGGTTCGATTTCACCTGCCAAGATTTTGAACATTGTTGTTTTAGCAATCTCATCTTTACCGACAAATGCAATTTTGTCGCCTTTATTCATCGTGAAGCTGACATTATCCAATATCTTTACGCCATCGATCGTTTTCGAGATTCCATCTACACGAAGCAGGTCGTTCCCGATTTCACGTTCAGGAGTAAAGCCGACATATGGATAGCGGCGTGAAGAAGGCTCGATGTCATCCAAGCTGATTTTATCCAATAATTTCTTACGGGATGTCGCCTGGCTCGATTTGGATGCATTGGCACTGAAACGCGCGATGAAATTTTGAAGCTCTTTGATTTTTTCTTCTTTTTTCTTATTGGCATCTTGAGTCAGTTTAAGGGCAAGCTGGCTTGATTCATACCAGAAGTCATAGTTACCGATATAAACTTTGATTTTACCGAAATCAAGATCCGCGATATGTGTACAAACTTTGTTAAGGAAGTAACGGTCATGGGAAACTACGATAACAGTGTTTTCAAAGTTGATTAGGAATTCTTCCAGCCATTTGATCGCTTTTAAGTCCAAGTGGTTGGTAGGCTCATCCAGTAAAAGAACATCCGGTTTACCGAATAGTGCCTGGGCAAGCAATACTTTAACTTTGTCGCCACCGTTCAATTCAGCCATTTTCTTCGTATGCAGGTCTTCTGTAATCCCGAGGCCTTTTAAGAGGATTGAAGCTTCGGGTTCAGCTTCCCATCCGTTTAATTCGGCAAATTCCCCTTCAAGCTCGGCCGCTTTCATTCCGTCTTCGTCGGTAAAGTTTTCCTTCATATAGATGGCATCTTTTTCTTGCATCACTTCATATAATCTTTCATGTCCCATAATGACAACTTTAAGGACTTCTTCCTCTTCATAAGCGAAGTGATCCTGCTTTAGAACGGCAAGGCGTTCGCCTGGCCCCATGTGGACATCACCGGATTGTGCTTCAATTTCACCGGAAAGGATTTTTAAGAAAGTGGATTTACCGGCACCATTCGCACCAATCAGGCCATAGCAGTTACCAGGAGTGAATTTTATATTAACATCTTCAAACAGTTTACGATCGCCATAACGTAAACCAACATTATTTACTGTAATCATTTATTTACATTCCTCCAAAATACTTTTGTTTCAACGTGTCCAACACTTTGTTTCATTAGTTTTACGCTGATTCATACAAACAGCAGTTTACAATCTTATATGTTTTAAACTGTGCATCATTTAAATTGTATCTTATTTCTTAGGAAAATTAAAGGCAGATTAGCAAAAACAAACGTTTATAAGCAAAAATTACACAAAGATTTAATTTTGTTTATAAATTGTCACCTATAATGCAAGTTGTCTTTTTTTGTTAAAGAATATGATAGGTACAAAGGCTCATTACGCACCTACCTTATTATTGGTAATATAGGTAACTGTAACTAATACAACGGGAGGAACATATATGAGTGATTCAGTAGGTTTTTGGAAACGTCTTTTCGCAGGAGTTTTGGACGGCATAATAGTATCAACACCATTAGCGATAATTTTCGGGGTGATTACCGGTGATTGGGAAAATGAAAATTTTTCAACTCTTTTTAACTTTCTCTACATGGTGATTATCCCGATACTATGGTATGGCTATACAGTTGGCAAAAGGATTATGGGAATACGCATAGTAAGGATGGACGGCAAAAAATTAGGGATAGGCACTATGCTATTGAGGTATTTAGTTGCTGCTTTGGTATATGCCATTACATTAGGGATAGGGTTTATTGTCAGTGCATTCATGGTTGGCATTAGGAAAGACCATAGATCGATACACGATTTCATAGCGGGTACATACGTGACATCTAATAAGCCATGAATAATGGATAAGCAGCTTAATAGCTGCTTTTTTTATGCGAAATTACAGATAAAAACCGATGAGATCTATAATATGGAGGGAATTTTGCTGAATACTTTATTGTATGGTATTTAGGTATTAATATTACATTGGAAACCACGGTAGAATATCTTTAGCAGTAATACAGTGGTAGTTAGGAAGCTAAAAAGCACTTAACCTTAATGGTCAAGTGCTTACGATCTTGATTTATTTCATTTGGAAGAAGACGCCCTTGATATGCTCGTGTTTCTTTGCTTACAATTTTCTTTTCAAATTTTCGCTTATTCGCATTGACTTTCACATGTGTGGAATCGACGAATATGTGTTCAGCACTTTTAACTTTCTATCAGCGGCTGTTATTAAGATGCGATAGAAAATCTGTTCAAACAGGTCTGTATCTTTAAAGCGTCACTCATAATTTTTCCCTAACGTGGAGGAGGAGGTACTTTATCATGAAAAGCATAGCCTAAGAACCAACGGTAAGTCATATTTGTTTCCTCTTCTTGAATTGTTTTACGCATGGAACGAATACCGAAAGTATATTGAATGAATGTCAGTTTAACTAAAATAACAGGATCAATACTTGGGCGTCCTACCTCTGAATACATATCTTCACCAAGTCATAAATGAAAGTGAAGTCAATGGCAGCCTCCATTTTACGAACCAACTGGTTCGGTGGCACCAGTGATCTAAAGTAATAGTTCAAGTTGATCTCGCTGAATAGAATCATGAAAGCATCCTCATCACCTCAGGTTCTAATATTTCTATTTTAAAACAAAAATGACTCCAGGCAAAAGTTGTTCTATCTAAAAGGTAAGACAAAGTGATTGGAGCGGGTGTTCGAGACT
>NZ_JVPL01000250.1:2737-2932 GCF_001054655.1 Bacillus sp. 220_BSPC | reverse complement strand
GGAGGCTTGGCAGGCAGTCGGCGGAAAGGGAGCGGATTTCTGAAATCAGCTGGAACGTTTGTTAAGAAGAAACTGTAGGCTGGACTCATACCAAACCATGTTTAAGACAAGGTTATCCTTCATATTTTTTTCTGTAATCCATAATGGATGGAAGAAATATGCGACACTCCTGCCGAAAAACTGGCTAGCCGAGAC
>NZ_JVPL01000250.1:0-2732 GCF_001054655.1 Bacillus sp. 220_BSPC | reverse complement strand
AGACGCTTGCGTCGAGGAGGCTTGGCAGGCAGTCGGCGGAAAGGGAGCGGATTTCTGAAATCAACTGGAACTTATATAAAACTTCAGGCAAACTGACTTTTCTTCAAGTTTGCCTGAAGTCTGAACCGAAATCCATTTTTGATTTCGGTTTTTTCTTTTGGGCTGTTATTTGCCATATTCAACAAACCGTGCAGTTAGTTGAAGAAGGAGGTATTATCCGGTTGGTTGCCGAATAAAAATCCTTTAGGTAAAGCTTAGGGGGAGTGCAAATTGAAAAATGTAATAGATGGAATCAATCATTGGATAGGTTTTATACCTGAAGAGTTCAACCGGATGACAGAAAAAGAACTAAATCATCGGCCAATGCCACACAAATGGTCCAAAAAAGAGATTTTAGGACATCTATGCGATTCCGCATTGAACAATATGAATAGGTTTATCAAGATTCAGTACGAAGAACACCCATATGTTATACAATCATATAATCAAGAACAATGGGTATTAGTCCAGAATTACCAAGAGCGGCCATTAGATGAGATCGTTAACCTTTTTTGTACTTTAAATAAGCAAATCATTCATATAATAACGAATACACCAAATGATAGATTATCTAATCTTTGTGATATAGGAAATAATCAACTAAAATCAATGGAGTGGCTAATAAAAGACTATCTCGATCATATGGAACATCATATTAACAATCAAATCCTGATTAAAAAAGAGTGATCTATATAGGTCACTCTTTTTAAATTCAATTTTTCAATTTTCGCAACAGCTTGTCATGAAGTTTGGACAAGGTGAACAATACGATGATAGAGCCGATCAAGGTTAACGCCATATCCCATTGGGCGTCCCAAATATCACCTTGTGTTCCTAAAAAGTCCTTTGAAGCTTTTCTGCCTTTTGAAATGATGGCAGCTATCCATTCGATGATCTCATAGAGTGCTCCAATGGCAAGCGCAAAACTTACTGTGACAGCAAATAACCACGGTCCTTTTGTTAGGGGGGTTTTACGGATTACTATTTCCCTAATCACAATCGCAAGTAAACCTTTTATGAAATGCCCGAACCGGTCATAGTGGTTCCGGTTTAGATCGTAATGATCTTTTATCCAATTAAATAGAGGAACTTTTGTGTACGTATAATGGGCACCGATGAACATGGTAATTGAAAGAACGGCAATAACGAAATAGGATAATGTAGTAAGGCGGAATTTATTATATGTGGCCATTACATAAATCAGAAACACTACGGCAGGAAGGACTTCCATTGTCCATATCAAGTATCCTTCAGGCTTAATCACTGACCAAATAAACACTGCAGTGACTAGCAATAGAAATAATAAATGAATCAGTCTACTTTTATCTCTTCCCAATTTTTTCACTCCATAAATTTATGATATGTACATAGCAAAAGATTGAAATTCACAATCGGAAAAATCAATCGGATTGTGAATGGATAAAATGCTTAATACTTTCATTTAAATGATTAGCCGCTTTTGTAGGGATTTGATGCTTTACATGATCAATGAATCTTAATTCCGTATAGGGCAATTTTTCATGCAATAAATGGGCATAGCGATACATTGGTTTATCTTGTTTGCCATAGATCAGTAAAGTGGGAAGATTGATTTTCTCAAGCTGATGGGTACAGTTATAATGCAAACTATAATGGTAATACTGCTCGATATTTCGGGCATCTCCTTTTAGGGCTTCATTAAACATTTTGTTGAACAGCTTAATGGTATTTGAATTGCTCCATGAGATGGAAAGCGCAAGAATGGGAACTGCGTCTTTCTGGGCAAGTGATATGCCTAAAGAAATCTTTTGCTTTAAAGAGGTATCCCTCACTTCAGACATTCCGCCTATTACAATGCCACCCAGAGCCCTATCGGCACAACTCAGCAAGAATTCCAATACGATGGAGCCGCCGGTCGAGTATCCGCATATCATTGCTTTTTTAATTTTCAAATGATCCAACAGATGTTTGATATCTTCTATAATCAGGGGATAAGTTACTGGCTGTCTTGAATACTGACTTCTTCCATGACCCCTAATATCAAAAGTGATGACTTTGAATTCTTCGGATAATTTCTCCAATTGGTATTCGAAATTCACACTGGTCAGTACAGGAGGATGGATAAAAACAATAGGAACCCCTTTTCCCCTAACAGAATAATGCAAGCTGATACCGTCCACATCTAACATTGGCATGAATATTCACCTCATTCGAAGAGTACTTGCATAATATCCCTCCTGAAAGAATTTTCCCTATTTAACATGTTTTTATTACTAATTGTTTTGGTAACGAACTAATTGAATTTTTAGGGTTCTTTTGAACAAGATATAAGAGTTCAGGCAATGAACAAAAATATAAAAAATAAGGTGATGTAAATGAGAGCAAACATGGATAAAATTTTACCAGTTGTCGCTTCGGTCGGAGTAGGTATAGCCACTTATCAAATGTTGAGTGGAAATGGCGGGAAAATGAAAAATATGGTGCCGCTTGCCACGAACTTGATGGGAATGGGGACTGGGATGCCAGGGCAGAATCAACAACAGCCAGAAAATCAATAAAAACATCTCCTATAGGGGATGATTTCAGACTGTAGACAAACTCGATGAAAATCGAGTATGTCTACAGGTTTTTTTTGCGGTACAATTTGAACGTTGATTTCCGATCCAGGCACTCGCTTTCCGCGGGCGGTCAGGGAGCCTCCTCGGCTTGCGCCT